>JAQVEX010000001.1 GCA_028697555.1 Lentimicrobiaceae bacterium
TTTATCGTACACATTCAGCGTTCCCAAAAACAGTTCCGATATTTCTCTAACTGCGTAATTAGCACCGTTGTTGGAAGTGATGTAATCGGAAAGGTTGTTGTTAATGCAATACATATCGAACAAGGGAGAGGCACTACGTTTGACTTGAAATTTCAAACCGCATAATTCTGCTATGCTAAGGTCTAAAATATCGTCGAAACAAAAAGCCACTTCGTTTGGTTTAAGGTTGTGCTTTTCGATAAAATCGTTAAAAGCAAGTCTTTTATTTTTGCAATTGAAATAAAATTCGTTGAAGTGCTCTCTATTGGTAAGATTGATTGCAATTTTGTTTTCTTCACCTGTAATAATAGCAACTGGAGGAACTTGGTTGTTAGTTAACCAAAGTCCGAACCTAAGCATATTGGTTCCCATAGAGTCAATTTCGGAAAAGTTGCTTGAATTGCTTTCGCCTTTGGCTCCCGAATTAAAAACTCCGTCCCAATCGAAAATAAAAGCTTTTATGTTATTGCATTTTTCTACAAACTTTTCGAAAGGAATGATAAATCTTCCACCAATGTGTTCGAATATGTTTTTTATCTCTTGCATTGTTTATATATCGTGAATATCAAGCAAGCCAATTGCTTTGCCGTTGCTTGTAACTAACAAATTATCGACTTTGTTTTGTCTGAGCAGGTCGTTGGCTTTAAACAGAAGTTCATTTTCATCGATAGAAATAGGAGTATTGTATTTAAAGTCGGACATTTTATTTTTGAGAGCGTTTTCTCCTTCGTTTTGCAGCAAACGTCTTAGGTCTCCATCGGTAAATACACCTAATGCATTCTGCGATTCGTCGGCGACAATAATGCAGCCAAAACCGTATTTAGACATCTTGATAAGAGCTTCTTGCAGCGTGCTATCTTTCGACACAAAAGGATTGACATTATTCATTGCATCTTTAACCTTAACGGTCATAAGTCTGGTATGCTCGTAAAATTGTTCGGTTCCAATTGATGTGAAATTGTTTTCCGGCATTTGCAGAAGTATTTTGTAAGGAACGGTAATAGTGTGAACACCAATGTTTATGGCATTTCTGACGTGTTCAACATTTCTGACCGAAGAAAACATAATTTTCGTATTGTAGTTGTACATGTAAACAGCTTGTACGCATTGCTCAACAAGTGAAAGAGCATCGTGTCCTTGGTCTTGCAGTCTTCCCACAAGAGGACAAACGTAAGTAGCTCCGGCGTGCATTGCCATATATGCCTGTTGAAGCGTATAAACCAAATGGACATTAACCATTATGTTTTGCTTGGTAAGCATTTTACATGCCTTGACACCTTCTAATGAGATAGGAATTTTGAAAACCGTTGTATCTTTCGAAAGTCCTAAGTCGAGTAGTCGCTGTGCTTCACCGTAAATCTCTTCAGCACTTTTACCAAGGGCTTCAATTTGTATAACCGGTACGATGTTCGCCAATTGCAAAATAAATGCGTCAATATCGGTAACACCGTGTCTGTACATAAATGTTGGCGTGGTTGTTAAGCCATCTAAAAAACCTAATTTAAAGGCTTTTTTTATTTCGTCATAATCGGCGCTGTCTAAGTATAGTTCCATAATGTTGATTATCTGTATTTTACTTCTATGTTATGTAATTCAATGATTGGTTTCAAAAATTCTTCAAGGTCGTTGATGCAAATTTGGCTAGCTGCATCGCAAAGAGCTTTGTCGGGTTCGGGGTGAGCTTCAATAAAAACTCCATCGACACCGGCAGCTACTCCTGCACGAGAAAGCACACCGAGATACTGGCGAGCACCACCTTTTGGGTCGGCACTTGGGATTCCGTATTTTCTGATAGAGTGAGTTATATCAAAAATAACCGGAAAGCCGATTTGTTGAAGTTCGTAAAAACTTCTCGGATCAACTACAAGGTCGTTGTAGCCGAATGTGTAACCCCTTTCGGTAAGTAATATTTGATTATTTCCCGAATCAATGACTTTTTGTGTTGGCTTGTCCATGTTTTCGGGTGCCAAAAATTGTCCGTGTTTGATGTTTATCACCTTGCCTGTCTTGGCTGCCGCCGTAACTATTGAAGTCTGCATACACAAGTACGCAGGAATTTGAATAACGTCTAACACTTCGGCTGCTATCGCTGCTTGCGAGCTTTCATGAATATCGGACAGTACGGGAAATCCAAAATCTTGTTTTATTCGTTGCAGCATTTTTAAACCTTCGTCCAAGCCAGGTCCTTGATAATGTTTAAGACTGCTACGGTTGTCTTTTGTAAACGAAGATTTAAAAATAACTGGAATATTCAGCTTTTCCGAAACTTTTTTCAAATATTCCGCAGTTTTCATCATAACGTCTTCGGTTTCTATGACACAAGGTCCCGAAATCAAAAACAACTCATCGGCACCGCAAGTTATATCGCCAACTTTAACTTTATATTTACTCATTTTTCGATTTTTAAAGTTATTACATTCTGATAAACATTTCTTTTATTCTGTCTTTTGTCAGAACGTCTTTCCAATTTTCGCCTAAGGCGTGATCCCACATGTGTGGTAAGTTATACGCAATGTCGGACATTTTATCGATTTGCTCTTTTGTCCAATTTTTTGATAAGTTGGTTGGAAGGTCAACGTTGTTGATTTTAATCATTTCTCTAAACTCATCAATTCCTTCGGAATAAAAATCTTCTAAAACGTTGAAAGCAATACAGTTAGCAATACCGTGTCTGGCTCCTAAAACGTATGACAAACCATAAGAAAGTGCGTGGCAAGCACCAACTTCGGAATAGCTAAGACTGAGTCCGCCAAACAAAGAAGCTACCATAAGGTCTTCGGCTGCTTTCAATGAGCCAAAACCTTCGGGGTTTAAATAAACCTTACGACAAAGGTCTATAGCCATATCAGCGTAGGCAGTGCTAAACGTGTTGTTTAGTCGTCCGTTTGTCGATTCTATGCAGTGAATATAGGTGTCCATTCCTGTGTAAAACCAATGATTTCGCGGTACTGTGAGTGTAAGTTCCGGATCCATAACAATTTGGTTAAACGGAGTAGATTCGCCTTTTATACCTAATTTCTTTTCAGGACCTGTCAGAACAGCTGTTGTCGAGCATTCGGCTCCTGTGCCTGATATTGTCGGCACTCCTACGTGATATACGCTAGGATTTTTTGCCAAGCCAAAACCTTGATACAATGTTGAAGAACCTTCTTGATTTACCATTACCGACAGAGCTTTTGCTATGTCCATGGCGCTACCGCCGCCAATTCCGACAACGCCCGAAGGTAAGCCCTTTGTTTGCATTATTTCGTCGCGTAGCGTGTCTATTTGTTGAGTTTTCGGCTCGTCTTTACCTGTAAAAACAAAATACACGCTATCGTTGGGTTTCAAAGGTAACCTTTTTTCAAGTTCTTTACCTTTAAAGTAGTCATCGACTATAAACACAAAATACTTGTTGTTGAGTTCGCGTTTTGGTGCTATTATCTCTTCCAACTGATTGAAACTGCCTGCACCGAAAACAATTTTATCTATATTTTTAATGTTTTTGTACATATCTTTTTATTTGTTGTTAATTACTGTAGAAATTATCTTTTTCAAATTATCGGCTAAATCAACAATTTGCTCGTCTGTCCAAGTAGCTTTTACACCAACGGAAATCAACCTTCCGATAACATTTTGAGATACCGGTAGTTGTAAGTTGTTGTAATCCTGAACAGGTTTTAAATGATGAATAGCCATAGGCGAAGCTGTTTTCAGATTTTTAAGGTGATCCCACTGATTTATAAAGTGATACATGTTGATGTACCAATAGTTACAGCTTTCCACTTTGTTTTTTGTAATGAGTTCGAACACTTGTCCCGCCATTTCTGTTGTAGGCATAAAGAAGTTAAGAAAAGTACCTGAATCGCCTTCCGGGTCGGGAACAGGTCTGAAAGTAATACCTTCAACGCCGGACAATAGTTCTTTAAGTCTCTGCTGATTATGCTTTTTAGCACTTCTGATTTTATTCAGTTTTCGCATTTGAGCCAATCTCACTGCGGCGTTCAATTCGCCAATACGGAAATTAAATCCAATGATAGGATGTTGTTCCATGCCCCTGTTGTTTCCAACGTGGTTGTGTCCGTGGTCGGAGTAGCAATCGGCTAATTTATAGCAATTTTCGTCATCGGTAACAAGTACACCACCTTCGCCGCAGGTTGTAATTTTAAAGAAATCGAAAGAATAACAGCCGGTTTTACCAAAAGTACCCACCGATTTTCCTTTATAAAAAGCTCCCAATGCCTGTCCGGCATCTTCAACAAGCACGAGATTGTGTTTTTTGCACACTTCCATTATTTCGTCCATATTGGCAGCAGCACCGCACATATGAACTAACAGCACAGCTTTGGTGTCGGGAGTCAAAGCAGCTTCAATGCCTTTGGCACTCAAACAAAGGTTTTCGTCGATTTCGGCAAAAACAGGAATTGCACCTACAAACAAAACCGCTTCAATTGTAGCAATAAAAGTAAACGGAGGCACAATAACTTGATGTCCGTAGCCAATACCTGCTGCGGCAAGAGCTGTCGCAACCGCAGTACTACCGCTGGAAACAGCGTGAGCGAAGTTTGCTCCTGTGTACTTCTTAACTTCTTCTTCCAAGCTTCTCGCTTTCCATATATTGTTGCGTTGTGCATCGTGGTTGTACCTAAATAAAATGCCGGTTTCTAATACGTCTTGTACTTCTTTACGTTCTTCGGCACCAAAAAATTCCATTCCGGGCATAATAATATCGTTTTAAAATTCAACTACAAAAGTACATCTTTTTGTTAATCATTTAAAATAAAGATGATATGTATTTTATGATTTTTAGCAGATTTAACACTAACCATAATGTTTAGAAACAATTAAGTACTGCAATTTTCACAATACTGTCAATTTTAACACTTTGTTATCAGATTTAGAAATAATATTAAATTTGCCGAAAATAAATCAAAAAAATAAGACTATGAAGAAAGCATACATATTCCCCGGTCAGGGAGCGCAATTTGTAGGAATGGGTAAGGATTTGTACGAAAATTATCCATTAGCCAAACAAATGTTTGATCAAGCCAACGAAATACTTGGTTTCAACATAACCGATCTAATGTTTTCGGGAACCGAAGATGAATTAAAGCAAACGAGAGTTACGCAACCTGCAATATTTTTGCATTCGGTTATATTGGCAAACTGCATAAAGGATTTTTCGCCTTCAATGTCGGCAGGGCACTCACTTGGCGAGTTTTCGGCATTGGTTGCTTGCAAAGCTATGTCGTTTGAGAGCGGACTAAAATTAGTTTACGCAAGAGCTATGGCAATGCAAGAAGCATGCGAAATGCAACCTTCAACAATGGCAGCTATATTAGGATTGGATGACGAAAAAGTTGAAGCTGTCGTTAACGAAATTGACGAAATTGTTGTTGCAGCAAATTATAATAGTCCGGGACAAGTTGTTATCTCCGGTTCAATAAAAGGGGTGGAGTTAGCTTGCGAGGCATTGAAACAAGCCGGAGCAAGACGTGCCTTACCTTTAAAGGTTGGCGGAGCTTTCCACTCGCCGCTGATGGAGCCGGCAAGAGTTAAATTAGCCGAAGCTATAGAAAAAACAGCTTTTAGCGAACCTATTTGTCCTATTTATCAAAACGTTGATGCTTTACCATATACCAATCCTGACAAAATTAAGCAAAACCTTATCAATCAGCTGACATCTCCTGTACGCTGGACTCAGATTGTTAAAAATATGGTAAAAGACGGTGCTACAAGTTTTATTGAAGTAGGACCAGGAAGCGTACTACAAGGATTAGTTAAGAAAATAAACCCCGAATCGGAAACATCGGCAGGTACGGCTGAGTAGGAAGATTTGCTTTTGGCTATTGGCTGTTAGCCATTAGCAAATAACAATGAGTAATTACCAATCAGCCCCTGAAGTTTGGGGATGTTTCGACATTTTCGGTCATTGAGTGCCGATATTGAGCGAAGCGAGATATCGGTGTATCGAAATGCCGAAAATGGGGAATAGTTTCAAGTTCTGAATTTTTCTCAATAGCCGTGTCTTTAAAGGCACGGCTATTGAAGCGAAATGCCGAAAATATTACCCCGCTCGCTTTGCAAAAGCGAGCGAGCATCGATAATAACAATTTGCTGGCGCGCTTTTGTAAAGCGTGTCAGCAAAAGTAATTGCTAATTACTAATTGAAAATTGACCCGTAACCCGTAACCCGCAACACAAAAAAGCTAACAGCTTTTTACAATTCTTCCTGCAACCACTGCATAACTTTCTTAGTAGCACCTGTGCGAGCTTTAATATAACTAAGGCAGTTTTGGCTTGCTTCTTTGTATCGTTGTTTGTTGTTGATTAGCTCGTTAACGGTTTTCTCCAAAACAAATTGGTTGTGAACGACAGTAACGGCATCACGTTGGATAAGGTCGTATGCTTCTTGAAATTTACTCATTTTAGGACCTATAATAATTGGCAATCCGAAGGCTGCAGGTTCTAAAATATTATGAATACCATCGCCAAAGCCACCACCAACGTACGCAATGTAACCGTATTTATAAACTTCCGAAAGCATGCCAATTGTATCTAATATCATGACTTTGGCATCTTTTGTATCATTAATGCAAGCTTGCGTGTATCTTATGGTGTTGCACTTTGTGCTTAGCATTAGTTTCAAAATCCTTTCTTCGTTAATTTCGTGAGGTGCAATGATGTACCTTAACGGGATTTCACTGTTTTCGACCAAACTCAATATTAGTTCTTCATCTTTTTCCCATGTGCTGCCGCCTATAAGCACCAAATTGTCTTTACAAAAAGCTTCTAAAACAGGGAAATTGATATCTTTTTGCGAAACTTCGAAGACTCTATCAAAACGTGTGTCGCCACTAATGCTGACGTTGTTTATGCTGATAAATTCTAAAAGCTGTTTTGAATCTTCATTTTGCACAAAAATATGTTTGTATCCCGAAAGTATCTTGCGAGCCCATGAGCCGTACCATCTGAAGAATATTTGTTCGGGACGGAAAATTCCTGAAATTAGCACTATAGGGATATTATTTTTTTGAAGTTGTTCTAAGATATTGTACCAAAATTCGTATTTAACAAAAAATGCTATGTCAGGTTTGGTAATTGCAACAAATTTTTTTGCATTCTTTGGCGTATCAATGGGAAGATATAGAATAAGGTCGGCACCGACGTATGCTTTGCGTACTTCGTATCCCGAAGGACTGAAAAAAGTAAGCAAAATTTTATAATCGGGGTGTTGCTTTCTAAAAGCTTCGATTATAGGTCTTCCTTGTTCAAATTCGCCAAGAGACGCACAATGAAACCAAGCTTTTTTGGTATCGGGTTTGTTGAAGCCGTTACGCTCTAAGGCGATTTTTAATCCTTCGAAATAATAATTACGACCTTTAACCCACAAGCGAGCTTTGCGGTTGAAAATGGAACTTATTCTTATACCGAAGTAGTATAAGTAAATGCCAATATTGTATAGAAACTTAGAGAACATCGTTAAACATGTTAGTAATAATAATATTCGGTTTTTGTTTTCGGATAAAATGGCAACATCCAGCCGACTTTAATGCTGGTTAGCATGTCGAAACGCTTTTCGTCGGCGTATTTCATATCATTGAAATAGTAAACGCGTCTGTTTTGTGTGTACGCCTGAACCGATTCAATGCCGATTTTAAAATTTATACGTGTATTATCTCCCTGATAATGAAAACCAACATATTCAACGACTGCCGGTCCGTTGCATAAATGGTCGTAGCCCTTTTTGTAATCGCCGTCAAGTTGCGGAACGTTGTTGTTTGGTACGTCAATTCTGATTTTATGCTGCATAAAACCTGCTCCAATTTGAAACATAATACCCGAATTCGGATTAATTTTCGGTATCGGCACAAGTTTGCCTGCTTTTACGAATGCTGTAAATCCCCTTTGTGTAAGCATAATGTTGGACAAGGTTCCGAGCATATCTATTACGCCGTCGGGAGTGGATATACCGCTTAAAATCGAGTCGGGATGATTGATTTTATCTTTGAAAATAAAATTTCCTTCCAACTCTAAATTCCACCCTGTAGCCGATTTAAATAAAAACGAACCGCCAATTTGGTGCGAAGGACCAAAACGCTCTGAAAGATCACCCGAAGGGAAACCGAAACCGTAATGAACGGACAAAACGTTTATGTTCATTGAGGTATCTATTAATTTGACATGTGACCCTCGCTGCGAATATGAGTTAAATGAAATAAGAATAGCAACAAGTACCAATAGTAAGGTTTTATTCATATGGCAATATTTACGCGTTTTTATCGACAGCATGATAAAAATTGAGTAGTTCTTTTTATTCTGCAAAGGTAGTAATTATTAAGTTAATAGGTAAAAAATTTATGGACATAAATTTTTGGTGGTTGGTGATTGGTGGAGAGTGGAGAGTGGTGAGTGATGAGTGATGAGTGGTAATCGGTGTTTAGAGGTTGAGTTTCGTGCTTTTGCACCCTTCACCCTTCACCCACCACCATTTAATTATCAATACATCGCTTACAGTATAAAAAGTGTTAATCTTTTTCAAAATAATATAATATCGAATTAAATATTTATCTTTGAACTTTTAAAACTACAGATATGAACAACTTTACAATGTACAACCCTACTAAACTTCACTTTGGTAAAGGATGTTGCGAGAAGCTTGGCGAGAAAGCAAAAAAATTAGGAAATAAGGCATTGCTTATTTACGGCAAAAATTCAATAAAAAAGAATGGAATTTACGACTTGATTGTCGAGCAGTTGGAAAAAAACAATATGACTTATGTTGAGTACGGAGGAATTAAGTCTAATCCGTTGAATACCGATGCCGACGAGGCAGTTGCTCTCGGACGTGATGCCAAAGTCGATTGTGTAATTGCTATTGGCGGAGGTAGCGTTATTGATACTGCAAAGATGGTGGCGATATGTATTCCTACCGACAATAAAGTGTGGGATTTTTATCAGCAAAAAGCCGTACCCGAAAAATCTGTTCCGCTTATAGCTGTACTTACTCTTGCAGCTACAGGTTCGGAAATGAACGGTATTGCGGTTCTTCAAAATCACGAAACACAACAAAAATTCGGTTACCGCAGCAAATATTGTTTCCCGATGCATTCTTTTTTAGACCCGACTTTCACATTTTCAGTTCCGGCAAATTACACGGCTTACGGCGTAGCCGACCTTATCGCTCACAGTTTGGAGGCATATTTTGGTGCGGGCGAATGTACTTTGTCCGATAGATTTTGTTTCAGTATAATTTCTGATGCTATTCATTGGTCGGAAAGACTTTTCAAAAACCTGCACGATTACGATGCACGAGCCGCCATAATGTACGATGCAACAATGGCTCTTAACGGACAAATAGCCTACGGAAAAGCCAATACCGATTGGGGTGTCCATGCGTTGGGACATAACTTGTCGTTGCTGTTCGATACGCCGCACGGAGCAAGTCTTTCCATCATGTATTTGGCATGGATGAAACATTTTAAACCCACAATTGAACAAAAACTCATAAAGTTGGGTAAGGTAGTCTTTAATGTAGAAACCGCCGACGAATGCATTAACAAGTTTGAAGAATTTTTCAAATCTATTAATACGCCCACAAGGTTGTCGGAAGCAAATATTTTTGAAAAAGATTTTGATAAAATTATTGAGTCTTTTGTTCATAATAGAGCGACAGGATACAATATCAAGATAACCGAAAAAGACTACGCACCGATATTGAAGTTAGCTCGATAATTATACGTTTTACAGGTGGATTTGTTTTTCAGAAAATACGGCAGCGGACAAAATATTATTATTTTGCACGGATTGTTCGGTCAGAGCGACAACTGGATTCCCGTAGCCCGACTTTTGGAAAAGAACTTTACAGTCTGGTTGCCCGATTTAAGAAATCACGGACAATCGCCGCACAGCGACGAGTTTAACTATTCAGTTATTGCTCACGATGTTTGCCAATTTGTTTCAAAACATAATATCACCGACTTTGTAATTGTAGGTCATTCTATGGGAGGCAAGGCAGCACTTAAAATTTCTGCCGATAATATTTGTCCTGTCAAAGCTCAAATTATTATCGATATTGCTCCCAAGCAATACCAAGTGTCTGAATATCATTTGAATATACTCAAATGTATGCAAAATTTGGATTTAGATGAACTGAAATATATCAGTAATGTTGAAAAAGAGCTGAAACGCCTGCAATTCGACGACTTTACAATTAATTTGATAATCAAGAATTTGAAGTATGTCGATAAGAAATTAGTCTTTAAGCTGGACGTAGAAAGCATTTACAACAATATTTCCAATATTACGGCTCCCATTATTGCAAATAAGCCAATAGAAACCAAAACACTGTTTATAAAAGCCGATGAATCGGATTATATAAAAGCTGAGGATTTTGCTTTAATAAAAGAAAGCTACGTAAATGCCGAGTTGCGTATCATAGCTTCGTCTGACCATTATGTTCATGTTAGGAAACCGGTAGAGTTGAGCAGTTTAATAAGTGAGTGGTTTATGGTGGAAATGAATAATTAACAATGAGCAATGAGCAATTACTAATTATTCATTGATAATTGATAATCGCATGAGCCCCGCAACACGTAACTCGCAACCCGCACCACGCAACCCTAACAATTCGGAAATAACGATAAAGAAACCTTATCTAAAACATCTTTTGAGTTTTGCTTATCAGCGTGTAATTGCTCAATAAGAGCTTCTAAGTTTTTAAAACGTATTTCATCTCGCAATCGTTTTACAAAAAATAAGCGAACATCTTTGTCGTAAATATCTTCATCAAAATCAAAAATATTTGTTTCAATGGTCAAATGATGTTCGTCAATTGTGGGTCGGTAGCCGATATTAGTCATGCACTTGTAAAACTCGTCGTTAACGCAGAGGTAACAAGCATAAACTCCAATTTTTGGTATTAGTTTATCGTTGTTGTCAATTTTTATGTTTGCCGTAGGAAAGCCCATTTTTCTTCCTAACTGATTGCCTTTAACCACAGTGCCGGAAATAAAATAGTCGTAACTTAGCAGTTTGTTTGCATCGGGAATATTGCCCAAATTTATGCAATCCTTAATATCCGCCGATTTCACAATAGTATTATTGACTTTCTCATCGGGAATTTCAATTAATTTGAAATTATTTTTCTGAGCCGTATTTCTCAATTCATTGATGTTTGTATTCATTTTCGATAGAAAATCATCGCTATTGAAGAAAAACAAAGTATCGATTTTTATGTTTTTAAGAATAGTGCTTTCTAAAAACTCGCAAGTGTTAAGGTCTGCCAACCACCTGTTAAACGGCACAACAACCAACGCATCAACACCCAATTGCTCAAGCATAAGTTGTTTTTCGTCTTCGCTAAGCAAGAGCTTAAAGTTGATGTCGTTGTACAAAACCTTTTCGGGAGGCGGCACAAAAGTAATTACGCAACTTTTTATATTTTGTTCCAATGAGATTTCGGTTAAGGATTTCAACACCTTTTTGTGTGTTAGATGAATTCCGTCGAAAGAACCTATTGCAACATTATATTTTATTTTTGAGTCAAAATCTGTCCAATTATGATATAGCTTCATATTCCTGCGTATTTCTTGTTTATGATAATTGCTGCAATTTGAATAGCGTTGGTAGCAGCACCTTTTCTGAGGTTGTCGGAAACAACCCACATGTTGAGAGTGTTTGGCTGTGTGTGGTCAATTCTGACTCTGCCTACAAAAACTTCATCTTTGTTTTGAGCCGATAAAGGAGTAGGGTAAAGGTTTATGTCGTTACAGTCGCTTAGTATTACGCCTGACGTGGAACTTATAATATCTTTAACTTCGTTTAGCGAAAAAGGTTTTTCAAATTCGGCGTTAATAGCTTCGGAATGAGCCACCATAACCGGAACTCGCACCACAGTTGCACTGACTTGTATATTATTGTCGTTGAAGATTTTACGAGTTTCGTTAACAAGTTTTTCTTCTTCCGAAGTGTATCCGTTTTCGTTAAAATCTCCGCCTTGCGGAATTACGTTCAAATCTATAGTATGCGGATAAGCCATTGCAGACGGTGTTATGCCTTGCCTTTCACAAGTCAGTTGTGTTAAACCTTTATGTCCGGAACCCGAAACCGACTGATATGTAGAAACAACAATTCGTTTCAGTTTGTAATGTTTGTGCAACTCCGAAAGAGCAAGCACCATTTGTATTGTCGAGCAATTAGGATTAGCAATAAGTTTAGTGTTTTCGTTTACGCAATCGCCGTTAATTTCTGGAACCACAAGAGGTACATCATCGTGAAGTCGCCATGCAGAGCTGTTGTCGATGACAAAGCATCCCATTTTTGTAAATTCTTTCGCATAAGAAATCGACAATTCCGAACCACACGAAAAAATTGCAATATCAGGCGATTTCTGCAAGCAATCGCTTATGGTCATTACTTCGTGGTATGCGCCATTAAACAATAATTTTTTCCCTTTCGATTTTTCGGAAGCAACAAAAAATATTTCTTTTATCTTGCTCAAAGGGAAATAATTTTCTTCGGATAAGACTTCCAACAGGGTCTCTCCAACTAATCCGGTTGCTCCTATTATTGCTAATTTCATTGTTAAAAATATTTTTGCAACTTATTGTTAATAAAAAAATAATAACAACAATTTTACATTTAATTGTTCAGAAATCATTAGTTTTGAAAACTACAAAAATACATATCAATTTGCTAAACAAGACAGAAATATGAAAAAATTATTGACGGTTTTATTTGCAATTCTTTCGTTGTCAGCGTATTGTCAGCTTATTGACGATTTTTCCGATGGCGATTTTACTAACAACCCAACTTGGGTAGGCGATGTTGATGCGTTTACTGTAAATACTTCGTATCAGTTGCAACTAAACAGTAGCGGCTCGGATATATCGGCATTGTGTACTTCTATTCAAGTCCCGACGGAAGTGGAGTGGTCATTTTGGGTAAAATTACCTTTTTCTCCTTCGAGCAACAATAATGCAAGGGTTTATTTAATAGCCGATAACAGCGACTTAAAACAAGATTTAAACGGCTTTTATATTCAGCTTGGCGAATCCGGTTCCAACGATGCTATAGAACTAGTCAAGCAAAGCGGAAGTCAGCATACGGTTATTTGTCGCGGTCAAGATGGAGCCATAGCTTCGTCGTTTACGGCACGCATAAAAGTTACTCGCACCGACGATGGATTGTGGTCGATATATAGCGATATGAGCGGAAATGAAAACTACATTTTGCAAGCTACCGGCAACGACAATACGCCTATTGTAGGACAATACATGGGAGTTTATTGCAAATACACGACTTCCAACAGCAATAAGTTTTATTTCGACGATTTTTGTGCAGGTGCTATACAATACGACACCACTCCGCCGCAAGTGCTGTCGGTTAAGCCAATTTCCGATAATTCAATTGATATTGTGTTCAACGAAGCCGTTACAGATGCTACAGCCGGCAATGCCAATAACTACAAGCTTTTGCCTAACAATATTACTCCTTATCAGGTGGAGGTTTTAGACCATGCGACAGTCAGATTAATTTTTAATATTTCCTTTGAAAGCGATTTAATTTACAAGGTTCAGATTAAAAATATTTCCGATTTGGTTGGTAATGTAATGCCACAGACGGAAGTTGAATTTGCTTTTCATTCTGTTTCAGCATTCGATGTTTTGATAAATGAAATAATGGCTGACCCAACGCCTGTTGTTGGCTTGCCCGATGCCGAATATATCGAGTTGTACAATCGCACTGATTTTCCTATTAGTCTTGATAATTGGAAAATGAAAATAGGAAGATATTATAAAGATATATCTGATTTTACATTAGCACCTAAATCGTACGTTATACTTTGCGATGATGGCTCTGTTCCGCTTCTATCGGAGTATGGCGATATAATAGATTTTGAAACTTTTTCGTTGGCAAATTCGGGTGCCACGCTCATTTTGTACGACGATTTGGGTAATGTTATTCATGCAGTTGAATATACCGACAAATGGTACAACAGCGATTACAAAAAAGACGGAGGTTGGTCTTTGGAATTGATTGACCCGAACAATCCTTGTGCTGCACAAAGCAATTGGAGTGCATCGGTTAGCGATTTGGGAGGAACTCCCGGAAGTATAAACTCCATTTATGCATCAAATCCCGATACTACCAACCCGAAAATTTTGCGTGTAGGTGTTATTGATGAGTTTAATGTAGAAGTTTGGTTTACCGAGACTTGCGACAGCATTCAGATTGCAGATGTAAACAATTATTCAATAGATAATAACATAGGCACACCGCTACGAGTTATTTTGTTTCCGCCTTTTTACAACAGAGTGCAATTGGTTTTGCCTACGGCTTTGCAAGCAGGAACTTTGTACAGCTTACAATGTTCGCAACTGATAAGCGATTGCGTTGGAAATACTTTTGTGCACACTGAGGGTGCAATTTTTGCAATTCCGACTCAAGCAGCCGAAAACGATATAGTTATTAATGAATTTTTGTTCAATCCGTTTGCCGGAAGTGTTGATTGGGTCGAGATTTGGAATGTGTCCGAAAAAGTTATCGATTTAAAAACCTTGGTTTTATCAAATTACGATACTTCTACCAATGCAATTTTGAGTTATCACGAAATATCCGAAAATTCGCTGCTGATGCTGCCGCAACAGTACTATGTGCTTAGTACTTCGCAAGAAAAAATTAAACCATACTACACCATACAAAATCCCGATGCTTTTATTGATATGAACTCAATGCCTACCATGAATAATGAAGACGGAACGATTGCCTTATGTGCCAAAGGCGGTGGGTTTATTGATAAAGTGGCTTACACTTCCGATATGCACTTTGCTTTGCTAAAAGATGTAAAGGGTGTTTCGTTAGAACGTATTAATCCGCAGACATCGTCGAGCCAGAGGAGCAATTGGCATTCGGCAGCAGAAACGGCAGGGTTTGCAACGCCCGGATACATAAATTCGCAATTCTCTCCGGTTGCGGTATCTGATGCACAATTGGACTTGGAACCCGAAGTGTTTTCGCCCGATAACGACGGCTACAACGATGTGTTGAAAATTTCAGTAAATAAAATAAAACCAGGAAGCGTAGTAAATATCACCATATTCGATTCTTTCGGTCAGATTGTTAGAAAACTGACTAACAACGAGCTTTCGGGAACATCGGCAGTGTTTTATTGGGACGGATTAAAAGATAATAACCAAAAAGCAAGTATTGGCAGATATATTGTCTTTGTTGAGGCATATGATTTGGAAGGCAAAGTCGTTAAATTGAAAAAGACAACCGTACTTGGGGGAAAGCTGTAAGTTTTTAGGTTAATTTTAATTGATTGTCCTATATGCTATTGGCTGGTGCGTGTTATCCCGAAGTTTCGGGACGGGTTGCGTGGTTCGTGTTACGTGTTGCGTGGTTCGTGGTTCGTGGGATTTTCGACTTCCAACAAATTCAGCTAACGGCTGTCTTACAGTGAGGGTTCGGTGCTACGCACCTTGAACGTATGTGCAATTTATTCTATAAATGGTTCGGTGCTAACGCACCTTTTTGGATAACACCTTTTATGGGAAAGATGGTGGCAGTTTGGTACTGTGCTTATTTTGTTGATAAACGCAGCATCTGTATTTTCGATGGCAAATAACAAAAGCCGTGTAACGGCGTCCCATTTGTAACTGCAAAACAATAAACTTAAGTTAGGTGCGTAGCACCGAACCATTAAACCCAGTGTGTGAAAATATTTAAACTCGGAATTCTTCCGAAATTTCGGAACGTAAATCCCATGCACCCTGCAACCCATCAATGGCTAATGGCTAAAAGCCAAGAGCCAAGAGCCAAGAGCCAAGAGCCAAGAGCTAACGACTATCTTACAGTGAGGGTTCGGTGCTACGCACCTTGAACGTATGTGCAATTTATTCTATAAATGGTTCGGTGCTACGCACCTTTTTGGACAACACCTTTTATGGGAAAGATTGTGGCAGTTTGATACTGTGCTTATTTTGCTGATATACGCAGCATCTGTATTTTCGATGGCAATTAACAAAAGCCGTGTAACGGCGTCCCATTTGTAACTACAAAACAATAAACTTAAGTTAGGTGCGTAGCACCGAACCATTAAATCCAGTGTGCGAAAATATTTAAACTCGGAATTCTCTCGAAATTTCGGAACTTAAATCCTATGCACCCCGCAACCCATCAATGGCTAACGGCTAAAAGCCAACAGCCAACAGCCAAGAGCTAACAGCTAACAATAAACAAGTCCGATGCTATTTGGTCGGCGAAAATGCGTTGCGTTTTTGTTAAGGTCAGGTGATTATCTATCTCTGAAAAACATTCGGTTTTGTGTTGTTTTTCAATTTGAGTTATTAAGTAGTTGTAATATTTCGAGCCGAATTTATTGCTAATCAGTTGTAAGTCAATTCCTATTGAAGTCCGAAGTGAGGTCATGATGTATTCGTTGAAATTATCGTTTAACGACAAATTTTCGCATTGAGCCGGAATTTTATTTTCGTTTATGCTCCTTATATATTCGGAAATATTACTTGTATTCCAACATCTGCGATTGTTGTTGAAGGAATGAGCTGAAGGTCCAATTCCCAAATACGGCGTATATTGCCAATAAGCGGAGTTATGTTTCGACTCAAAATTATCCACAGCATAGTTAGATATTTCGTAGTGATTGTACCCTTTTCCTGTCAAAAAATCTTCAATCAAAAAGTATTGCTCTGTACTTGTGTCTTCGTTGGGAGATGCTTTTTTGTTATTTTCGATTTGCCATTTCAGTTGGGTTTTATCTTCAACAGAAAGCGAATAAGCCGAAATATGAGGAATTTTATTATCGCACATAAAAGCCAAATCGCTGATAAGCATGTTGTTATCAAGTGTTGGAATGCCGTAGATAAGGTCGATGCTCATGTTGTGGAAGCCGTGTTCCAAAGCACTTAGTATGCTATTGATAGCTTTTTCGCCGCTGTGGTTTCTGCCCAAATAATTTAAAGTCGCATCGTTTGTCGATTGTATTCCAATGCTCAGGCGGTTTATTCCAACGCTTTTCCACATCAGTAAGTTCTCTTTGCAAATATCTTCCGGATTGGATTCCAAAGTAATTTCTTCAACATTACTAATATCGAAATTTTTACTAACGGCGTTGAAAATGCTTTCAATTTGTGATTTATTAAGCATTGATGGAGTTCCACCGCCAAAATATATAGTTTTTATCGGGTTTTTATCGAAGAAATTTTTTTGCAGATGGATTTCTTTTACAATCGCATCAACGCATTCTTGCATTTTGCTTTTGGTGGCTAAGGAAAAGAAATTGCAATAACTGCACTTGCTACGGCAAAAAGGGATATGAACGTAAATTCCGCACATGCTATTTGTTTAGTATAATTCTTAATGTGCTTCCTTTTCCAACAACGGAAGATTTTACAAATATTTTGCCCTTGTGATAATCGTTAATAATTCTTTTGGCAAGGGATAGCCCTAATCCCCAACCGCGTAGCTTGCTAGTGTAGCCGGGATTGAAAATAGCTTTGTGCATATTTCGGGGAATACCTTTTCCTGTATCTTCAATATCAACCGTAACGGTGTGCTCTTGTTCGGTTATAATAATATTAATCTTGCCTTTTGAGCCGCCTATTGCGTCTATAGCATTTTTAATCAGGTTTTCTATAACCCAACCGAACAGTTGCACATTCAGCGGCAGCATAATAACATCCGACGAACTTGTAATTTTGTACGATATTTTTTGCGAAGTACGAGTTTTAAGGTATTTTACAACCGAATCGACGACAGAAACAATATCGGATTGCGTAAGAGTAGGTACTGAACCGATTTTAGAAAATCGGGAAGCGACCGTATTGAGCCGTTCCATATCTTTTTGCATTTCGCCGACAACATTAGGCTCAACATCTTTATCTTTCAAGTATTCCGTCCATGCTAGAAGCGAAGACAAAGGTGTTCCAAGCTGATGTGCCGTTTCTTTTGCAAGTCCAGCCCAAACCTGATTTTGTTCGCTGCGTTTTGAAGTGCTGAAAAGCATGTAAGAGATGAGAAAGAAAACGCCTATAATGGCAAATTGCAGGTACGGATAATAGCGAAGCTGTGTAAGAACTTTTGAATTTTTGTAGTAAATCCATTGGCTGCCTTTTCCTTCTATATCAAATGAGATAGGAGGATTTTCGGCTTTCATCTCATTTATAAGTTTGGTAACGTTTTCTTTATCGGATAGAATTTTTTCGGGGATATTTCCCGAAGCCACAACACAGTTGGCGGCGCTATCGTAGATAATAACCGGAACCGAAGCCGCATTGTTTACAATATCATCATAAAAAGAGCTGATAAGCGAGTTAATCATATCTTGTACTTCGGTAAACAGTTTCGAGTCTTTGTAGTATATGTAGTTGACTTCATCTTTGTAATACCTGATGGGTATAGGAGGATAAACCGAAAATTCTTTTTCAATGTAGCCTTTCATACCCGGAATCGAAGTAGAGGTAAATACAGTATTGACTGTGGCTCTTATGTTACCTTCTTCATCGGTTAAAATAACGGGAATTGTTTTATTACCTTCAATTATTAGATTGTAAAAACTGATATCTTCGTCTAATGAGGCTGCGGCTATTTTTTTTTGAGCTTCGGCGTACAGTTCTACCTTGGCTCTTTCTTCGTCTTGAATTTGTTTAAAAAATTTATTGGTCGAAGTAACAATCTGCGAACGTTGTTTGATAGTAACAGCCCAATTATGTATCCGCATTTTTTCGTCACGAGATATTTGCATTACCAGGTAATTCGAAACCCAGATAGAAAACATAATAATAACAACGGCAACAAGTAGTAATATCAGTTTCCAATACTGTTTTCTATTGTAAAAATCGTAGCTATTTGAATTGCCTGAATACATTCTGAAACAAATTGCTTACCTATCAATTTATTAGTTTTTTTTCTTCTCTTTCTCCTTCTCCTTCTCCTTCTCCTTCTCTTTCTCCATTTCTTCTTCTATTTTGAACAGTTCAGTTGCTCTTTTAATATCTTCAAGTTGTGCCGGAGTAGCTTTTGGGTATTTTATGTTTAATTTTTTAATGTTTTCAACTATTATATTAATGACTAATGTCCGCATAAACCATTTGTTATCGGCAGGGATAACGTACCATGGAGCGCAGTTAGTTGAGGTGTTGACGAGAGTATCTTCGTAGGCATCCATAAAATCTTTCCAATGTGCTCTATCTTCAACGTCTTTAATTGAAAACTTCCAGTTTTTATCGGGGTCTTCAATTCTATCCACCAAACGACGTTTTTGTTCGGCTTTTGAAATGTTAAGGAAAAACTTGATTATTACAGTGCCGTTGTTGGTAAGGTATTTTTCAAAGTTATTGATATCTTTAAAGCGTGTATCCCAAAACTTTTGGTTGTTTTTAACATCTTTTGGAGAGTTTGGAAGTCGCTGGTATTCAATAAGTTTAGGGTGCACTCTTGTAACAATAACTTCTTCGTAATACGAGCGATTAAAAATTCCGATTTTACCCCTTTCGGGAAGGCGTTTAATACATCGCCACATAAAATCGTGGTCTAATTCTTCGGGTGACGGAGCCTTAAAGCTGGTAATATCGCAACCCTGCGGATTTACACCTGACATAACGTGCTTTATTGTCCCGTCTTTGCCTGCCGCATCCATGGCTTGAAAAATAATCAAAACGGCGTATTTGTCTTGTGCGTAGAGAACTTCTTGCATCTCTTTAAGTTCGCTAATACTGCTTTGGATTTGTTCTAATGCTTCTGTTTTGTTGTTAAAGCCGTCAATATCAGGTTTAGTCATCTGACTAAAACGTCTATGAGCTTTGGGGTTATAAATATAACGTTCTGTATCCATAGTGTTTGCGGTTATAGGTTTGCCCATTTTAAGTAAGGCGATGTTTTATTTTCAAAATTAGAAATGTTTTCAAAAATTTCAGAAATATTATCGGAAATTATAAGCTGGTTTATGTATTCTTCTTTAATAAATTTTTGGCTTATGCTGAATTTAATAAAATCTAAGAGCTTGTTGTAGTAGCCGAGTATATTGAATAATGCGACAGGTTTTGAAGTAACTCCTATTTGGTTTAGACTGATTATTTCGAAAAGCTCATCCAAAGTGCCCAAACCGCCTGGAAGTGCAATAATAGCATCAGATTTTTCAATCATAACTTGTTTGCGTTCTTGCATATTTTCTACTTCAATAAATTGCGTGAGGTCTTTTTTGGCTATGTTAAACTTAATCAGTTCTTTTGGCATAATTCCTATAACTTCGCCATTGTTCTCCAAAACTGCATCGGCAAGAGTTTGCATAAGTCCAAGCTTACTACCGCCGTATATTAAAGTCATGTTGTTTTTGGCAAGATATTCGCCGAGTTCTCCGGCTTTTTTAATGTACATGGGGTTGCTTCCTGAGGACGAGCCACAGAATACGCAGATGGTTTTTATATTATTAGTTTCGGTCATTTATTATGTGATATGATGAAAACACAAAGGTAAAAAAAATTTGTTTTAATGCTTGATTTTGCATTTTTCTTTTAATAATTAGTTAAGGCTTAGCCGGAAACGTATTTAAAGTTAAATTCTTCGGCAAATATGGCTTTTAGTTTGTCTTTGACTTCCGACAAGTTCAAACTTTTATTCAAAATTTTTTGCATAGATGTAGCCGAATTACTTGCAAATCCGCAAGGGTTAATCATGTTGTAATAACTTAAATCGGTATTAACGTTGAGAGCCAAACCATGCATGGTAATGCCTCTGCTGACTCTAACACCTATTGCACATACTTTTTGTTCGCCGATATTGTCGATGTTTTTAGTCCAAACGCCGGTAGCATGATCAACACGGTGAGTCTTGATATTGTAAAGTGCGTTAAGTTTTATGATAACTTCTTCTAAGGAATTTACATATTGTTTTATTCCGATATTGAATTGCGACAAATTAAAGATTGGGTAGCACACAATTTGTCCGGGACCGTGATAGGTAATATCACCGCCCCTATTGGTATTATAAAATTCAATTCCTAATTGTTTGAGTTGAGCATTATTTATCAGCAAATTGTTTTCGATTCCGTTTTTACCCAAAGTATAAACGTGATTATGTTCGACAAAAAGCAAGTAATGTGAGGTTTTAGCGTTGGAGTCGGTTTTGGTTGCAGCAATACTATTCAGTAGGTCTTCTTGATACTTCCATGCTTCCCCGTACTGCATCGTACCTAAATCTTCAAAAATTACTTCTTCTTGCATTTTGCTGATACGTTATTTTACAATATGTTTTTCGGCGTGATAGCTGCTTCTGACAAGAGGTTTGCTTTCGACAAATTCAAAACCGATATCTAAGCCTACTTTTCTATATTTTTCAAATTGCTCAGGAGTAACGTATTCTTTTACAGGCAAATGATTTGGCGTGGGTTGAAGATATTGTCCTACTGTAAAAATCTTGCAGCCGGCATTGTATAAGTCTTGCATTGTTTCAACCACTTCGTCAAAAGTTTCGCCCAAGCCAACCATAATTCCTGATTTTGTTCTAACACCGTTATCAGCCATATATTTAAGCACTTTGAGGCTGGTTTCGTATTTTGCGGCACTACGCACAAGAGGCGTAAGCTGTCGTGTTGTTTCCATATTGTGCGAAATAATATCGGGTTTGGCGTCAATAACTTGCTGTACAAGGTCGGTATTGCCTTTAAAGTCGGGAATAAGAGTTTCTATTGTCGTTTCCGGACATTTGAGTTTGATTTTTCTAACCGTTTCCGCCCATATTGCAGCACCGCCGTCGGGGAGGTCGTCTCTATCAACCGAAGTGATAACAACATGTTTGAGATTTAAAAACTTAACCGAGTCGGCAATGTTGTCGGGTTCATTTTGGTCGGGAGGCAAAGGTTTACCTGTCATCGTAGCACAAAACTTGCAGCTGCGAGTACATATTTCGCCGAGTATCATAAAGGTTGCCGTGCCTGCGTTCCAACATTCGCCCATGTTAGGGCATTTGCCGCTGGTACATATAGTGTGTAAGCCTTTGGCTTCTATTATCGACTTCACTTTGAGGTAGTTGTCGCCTTTTGGAAGTTTAATTTTAAGCCAATCAGGCTTGCGTAAAGGCTGTTCTGATTGTTTCATTTTGCAAAAATAAAATATTGGAGTTATTAACGGCTTAACGAGCTGATTTATTTTTATTGCTGTAGGATAATACCTTAAAAAAATAGTTCTGCGGCTTATGTTTAATGCCTTTGGCTCTTAGCCTTTAGCTTTTGGCTTTTTTGTGGTTGGTGGTTGGTGATGGGTGATGGATGATGGGTGATGGATGATGGGTGATGGATGATGGGTGATGGGTGATGGGTGATGGGTGATGGATGATGGGTGATGGGTGATGGGTGATGGGTGAGTTTTGAGTTATGAGTTAAGAGTCAGGAGTTGATCCCGAATTTTCGGGACGAAACTCTAAACTAGGAACTCGAAACTAACTCGTACCCCGCAACTCACAACGCCAACAGCAATTTATTTTATAATATTAGTCTATTTTCACACTTTACTCACATCGTCGTTGTTATCAGACGAGTCTTCATCTAAGAACTTCATATTGTTTGGGTTAAATGGGCTCTTGGAACGGTGTTCGCGAACGTATTTGAAACCGACTCTGTACAGGTAAAATACATAAGGAATAAAAATCAACAACATTAAGTTGTATCCTGTCATCAAAAAGAAATCGTAAAGTCCGTGTAACATCCACGGAACAACGAATGCCAATGTTGAATACCTGCTTTTTTTGCCGTCTTTTTTAAATTTAGCCAATCCGAGATAGTAACCCATGGTAACTCCAAATATAGCGTGAGCCGGCACAGCCGTAATAGCTCTTAGCAATCCGACGTTAAGAGAGTTTTCGGAAAACACGTACATTATGTTTTCAACGCAAGCAAAACCCAAGCTTACAGAAACGGCATATACAATGCCATCGAACTTTTCGTTAAACTCTTTGCTGCGCCAAAACAGTATTATTGTAGCTAAAAATTTAAACAACTCTTCGGAAAAGCCGGCAACAATAAAGCCATCGTAAAAAGCCGACATTATTTTATTTCCTTCAAAAATATTTAGCAAACCCAAAAACTGCTCAAGAAAAATGACTGGAATAATTATAAAAATTCCACCTACAAAGCCTTTAATTACAAGGCGTATAGGCTCTCTTTCGTATTTATCGGAAAAATAAATATAAAATAGGATTATTAATACTGGGGCAATGGCTATTGTGAAGAGCATAAAGTTTTTTTACGAATAAATATTTATTTTGTGTTCAAAATTTGTTCAAGTAGGTGTTCATACCATTCTTTGCCGTACTTTTCAATCAGGGGTTCTTTTAAGAAAATGTACAAAGGTACGTTATCAGCTTCTCCTTTAACCAAAGCATCTTGACATATGTACCATTTTTGGTAATTAACCACTTCGGTTCCGTCGCTGAGTTTGCTGAGCCTTATAGGGTATAAAAAGCAAGATATAGGTTTTCTGAAATTGATTTTTCCATCTCTGAATGCTTTTTCTATGGCACATAAAGCAATATCACCATCGTAAACCATGAAAGTACAGGCTCCTTTTTCTTTCAGAGAAGTAACAAATTCTCCATCATCATCGTAATCAAAGGTTCCGTACTTCTCCAACGCTTCTAAGCCTTCTTTATCCATGTATTGTTTGATGATTTCGATATTTTCTTCGATAGTTTCAATTTCCGTTTCTAAAATAGGAGCTCCGGCATCGCCTTCGATGCAACATATCCCTTTGCAGGCTTTAAGGTCGCAGCTGAATTTAACATATTCTATGTCGTCGCTAACGAGTACATTATCAACTATAATCATTTTCATTAATATTGTAAAAACGGATTATTATTTTTTTCATGTTCTATGGTAGATGCAGGACCATGTCCGGGGTAAACAACGTAACTGCCGTCTAATGAGAGCAATTCTCGTTCTATACTTTCTAAAAGCGTGTTGTGGTCGCCGGTAGGTAAGTCGCTTCTGCCAATGCTACAGTTAAAAAGCACATCGCCGGTTATAACGTATTTTTCCTTGTGGTTTACTAAGCAAATACTGCCGTCGGCGTGTCCGGGAGTGTATCGTACTTCAAGTTCGGTATCGCCGAATTTAACAATGTCGCCGTGATTTAAAAATTCACCTGGATCTCCTATGGGTTCCAATTTTAATCCCATAACTGAGCCGAACTCTTTTGCAGTATCTATAAAAAGTTTGCTCTTTGGGTGACACAAATAGGGAATATTCCATTTTTTTTGAACAAAATTATTGCCCAAAATATGATCGACGTGCATATGCGTATATACTATTTTGACAGGTTTAAGATTGTTTTCGCTGATATATTCGGATAAAATATTTTCTTCGTATTCTCCGTAACAACCCGGATCAATAATTACACAACTGTTGTCGGATGAAGAAATTACATATGTATTTACCTGTACAGGATTGAAAACTAAAGTGTTAATTTTGCTCATATTATGTTTTGTGTTAGTGTTAAAATGTAGTGTACAAGGTGTTTGTTCACCTTATTTGCTACTTATTCTACAAAAATAAAATTTTTACAAATATAGGGTTTTGTTAATCATGGGAAGATTAACCTTGATAAATTATTGTAATCTGTTTTATAGTTGGCTGTTAGCTTTTAGCCATTAGCTCTTGGCTCTTGGATATGATTAGCCAACGGCTAACAGCCAAAAGCCAAAGGCTAATTGTTCATTGCTCATTGCTCATTGCTCATTGCCACCACCCACCACCAGCTATTGATTAAACTTCAACTTCAATTCTTCAATCGCTTTACCTATCTCATTTTTAGCGTCAGTATCCTTTTCTGTTTTATGAGCGGAAATTAAGTCGGGCAGGTAAGTTAGGTAGCCCATATCCGAAATATATTTGGCAGCACAAACTCTTACATCAGCAGAACTGTCGTACACAAGACCTTGCACCCATCGTTTGGCACTCCACGAGTTGTTTTCTTTAAGCCATTGCAAAGCATCCGTTTTTTGTGAGGGTGTACCTTTTAGCAGTGTCGAATAAAAGGATTGCTCCTTTTTAAGCATTTCTATTGTAAATAAAATCTCCTTATTGAAAACGTATGGATTAACAGTTTCGGCAGGGTACGAGACAAGAGGTTTTCCAACAACAAACCTTACCATACGGGGAATCATCCACTGCATTCCCGGAGTTGCTTCTGGATGTGCTATGCAGCTAAATACCAAACCTTTACCGTAGCTATTTGATATAAAAAACGGTTTATCGTTTGTCATATTTGCAGGTGCGTTGCCTTCTTCGTGTACATCACTTTCCATTATTGCCAATACCTCGTATTTGATGGTATCATCGGGAGCTTCGACAAAAACAGGACCTTCGTAGTACATCACATAAGACATTGAATCGTTGGCAATTTCAGGAAATATTTGTTTTCCTGCGGGACTTAATGAAAATTTGGCTACACCGTGCCCTCTGTTGTCGTGTTCAATATCAATAGCCATTGCACCATTGATACTTATGCAAGAATAGTCGGGAGTATTGGAAAATAGATACGCTCCGGCGCAAATACCAACGGCTCCGCCTCCTTCGGTAACAAATTCCTTTATTCTCTCAATATTATTGTGTCCCAAATTCAGATACTGTCTGCTACCACCACCGCCGGGTATTATTATAGCGTCTAACGAATCGAGAACTCCGTTTGCAATATCTGCCGAAGTAATATATCTAACAATCATTTCGTTATCGATTTGCACAGCAGCATAGGCTTCCCATTGGCAAACTTCGGCTCCGCCGTGACCTTTAAAAACACCGACTTTAATTTTATTGTCGTTTTCTGTGTTAATAGTACGATTGCACGATGCAATGCATAAAATAGAAAGGAGTAAAATTAATAATACTGATGTTTTTTTCATAAAAATGAGTTTTGCTTTATTGTTTCAAAAATTTAGAATACTTAACGCCGTTATTTGTTGCAACACTTAAAATATACGTTCCTTTTGGTAGAAAACTTACGTTGATGCAATTGTTCGAATACGGTCTATCGTAAAGTATTTTTCCGTCTAAATCAACAATTTGCACATTTCCTATAACAGTTATTTTATCTGTATTAATGTAAATATTGTCGGATGCAGGATTAGGATATATTTTTACATTATCAATAAAATCAAGGTTTGTACCGATGTTCACATCATTATGTAGTCTGAGAGCAAAGAAATGTATATTATCCATATCCGGCGATGTTGAGCCCGACATAACTATTTTTCCGTCTTGTTGTAGTACAACACCACTTGCTTGGTCTTCTTGTCCAACCACATCATAAATTGCAATTCCGTTATTACCGAAAGAATTATCAACAGTGCCGTCTTCAAGGTATCTTACAGCAAAAATATTGTATGTTTTATAATCTACATATTCTCCTACAACAATAATTTTACCGTCGGGCTGTATAGTAAATCCTTTACAATAATTTTCGCCATTAACAATGTTGGTTTTAACAATTCCATTGTTTCCAAAAGAGATGTCAGGATTTCCGTTTTCATCAAGTTGAACCAATGCTACATCGTATTTCAAAAACGGGTCATTTGTAATCCACGTGTGACCGCCAACCAAAATTTTGCCGTTTTTTAAAACTTTTAATTTAGTTGAATAATCGTTTCCATAACCTACTTTAATTTTAGAAACTCCAAGTTCTCCAAAGGTAACATCCAATTCGCCGTTTTCGGTAAAACGAGCAATCGTAAAAATGGGATTATTTCCGTCAAAGCTCATTCCGGCAACAACAATTTTTCCATCATTTTGAAGGTCAATTGCTTTGACAAAGCTCATATAGTACTCCATTCCAAGAATTGCAAATCCGTTTGTGCCAAATGTATAATCTACAGTTCCGTTGCTGTTATATCTAACAACTACAAATCTGTCTCCTGCATAGCCGCCGGTTACTATCTTGCCGTCGGGCTGGATAACACAGGCTTCAGCAATATTGTCCATATTGCCTATGTCGGTTGTAACACTTCCTGCGTTTCCAAATGTAAGGTCAGGACTTCCGTCTTCGTTAAATCTCCATACGCGTTCGTCTGTAGGTCCGTAAAGCGAATAGTTATGTCCTGCTACTACAATTTTCCCGTCAGACTGAATTTGAATGGCATTTCCATATTCTGAAACATCTGATTCCCCGACAATAACAATACCGTTATTTCCGAAACTTAAATCCAAAGAACCATCAGTATCATACCTTACAAGTACCATATCTTTATAGGCTCCGGCAGAATTGGTATGACCTACAAGAACGCATTTGCCGTCCTGTTGTATTGCAATACCGCTTGTTTGGCTATAATGATTGGGTGAAATTTGGGTAATGGCAAAACCGTTGCCAAAATCGCCGTAGCTAACATCAATTGCTCCGGCATTTTGCCCAGAAACAACTACGGATGAAATAATAAAAGTTAAAGTTAGTATTAGTGTTCTCATAGTAAAATTTTTTAGCAAAAGTAAAACATATTCAATAAAAAATTAAAAAGTAAGTAAAAGTATTTAAAAAATATTTTTTCGGAAATCCGTATTTAATCGACTGTTGAAACAACTTTTGTGCGAAGTCGAATCGTAAAAAAAAACATATAAAAAAAATAGTATTAAAATTTGTAAGTTTCGTTTGTAAAATTTTTTACCTTTGCGTTTAATAAATGTTAAAATTATGTTAAACATTGAATTATTTGTCAGATGTATTATTGATATATGACAATTCTAACAATGTTGGCGTAAGTAGTTGGGATATGGGTTTGGTAAACATTTATATTGTTAAGGAAAGTAGAATATAAACTCAATGCATAACCAAAAATTATTAATTAATGAAAAGAATAATTACCCCACTACTGATAGCGATAAGTTTATTATTTTCGCAAGTAGCATTAAGCCAAATTATTAGCGTTTCAGGTACGGTTATATCAGGCGATGATGACTTAACTTTGCCTGGCGTTACTATCCAAATTAAAGGGCAACCCGGAGTAGGTACCATATCGGATATAGATGGTAAATACAACATACAGGTTGATTCAAAAGGGACATTGGTGTTTAGTTATATTGGATTTGAAACCCTTGAAGTCCCTGTGAAAGGAAGGAACACTATTGATATTGTTTTAGCTGTCGATTCAAAGGTTTTAGGCGAGGTTGTTGTTACAGCCTTGGGTATTAAGCGTCAAAAAAGAGAATTAGGTTATTCTACCGATGAAATTGACGGAGATTTAATTGCCCAGTCGGGGAGCGACAACGTAATTAGTGCACTTAGCGGTCGTTCTGCAGGTATTCAAATTGTCAACCCTACCGGTGTCGATGGCAGTTCTTCCCGAATCCTAATCAGAGGTAACAATAGTATTACGGGCAACAACCAGCCCCTAATTGTTGTTGACGGAGTCCCAATGTCTAACGAAGGAGGCATCAGCAGTTGGGAAGGAGGTAGAGACTGGGGAACAGCCCTAAACAATATCAACCAGGAGGATATTGAAGACATTAACATACTTAAAGGTCCAGCTGCTGCTGCTTTGTACGGCTCAAGAGGTGGTAACGGAGTTGTTCTGATTACGACCAAAAAAGGGAAAAAGCAAAGCGGCTTGGGTGTTAATTATTCAATGAGCTACAGAATAACGACTCCATATTTATACAGAGAGGTGCAAAACAAGTACGGAGCTGGCTGTCCTGCATCATTCAACAAGCCCGTATTACAAAAAAATAACGACGGAGTTTATATTTATCCCGGAATATACAACACCGACGACGGACCCGAAGGTGAACCCACAAACACTACATTTGGTTATTATGGCAGCTCCGTTTCGTGGGGACCCGAAATGGACGGAACGGAAATTTTGTGGTGGGACGGAGTTATGCGAAAATACTCGCCACAGCCCGATAATATCAGCAGATTATTTAAAAATGGGGGTTCTCTCACAAATAACATATCTATTTCAAACGCAGGCGAGTTTGGCTCGGTTAGGGTTTCACTTACCGACCAAAGATCCGACGCTATTATCGATAACACTAATTTGCGTCAAACAACTGTAAATGTCGGAACATCATTAAATGTATCGAAAAAAATAAAATCCGATATTTCGTTTACTTATTTGGATTACTCAAGACTAAATAGCCCCGAAATAGGTGAATCGTACAGCAACTTTTCAAAAGGCTTACTA
Organism: Lentimicrobiaceae bacterium; assembly: GCA_028697555.1. NCBI lineage: Bacteria > Pseudomonadati > Bacteroidota > Bacteroidia > Bacteroidales > Lentimicrobiaceae > Lentimicrobiaceae bacterium. The sequence continues at coordinate 29,197 of JAQVEX010000001.1, forward strand.
TATGGTTGGCCCCGTAGCTGGAAAGGCTTGGAATATGAAAAATATGAAAATCCCGACGGCTCTATGTTCGATTGGGGCAATTACGCATATTCTACGTATTTCCCGTACATGTACAGTTCAACATTTTGGAGTTTCTACAATAATAACACAACGCTTAACAGGAAAAAGGTTTTCGGCTCCATACGTTTATCTTATGATATCAACGATTGGCTAAAAGCTACTGGTAAAATTGGTGTTGACTTCAGTCTTGATGAAATGGAAACCCGAAACAAACCAACTATGCCTGATGGTATCACCGGTGGCGCGTACTCAAACGGCTTGACCAGAAATTACACAATGAATTCCGATTTCTTGATAACAGCTTATAAAAACAATCTGTTCGGACTAAAAATAAACGCCAGCCTATCTGCAGGAGCTGAGATGTTGTACGTAAACAACTACAACATTAATGGAAGGTCGGGAACGTGGGTATATCCAAATTTGTACACATTCTACAATTACACACATACACATCAGGTGCCTGGCGAATGGAGATACGAAAAACAAGTTAATTCAACCTATATGTTTTTCAACTTAGGTTACGACGACTTTTTATTCCTTGATGTAACAGGCAGAAACGACTGGTCTTCTACCTTGCCTTCCAACAACAATAGCTATTTTTACCCTTCGGTAACATTGAGTTTTATACCTACCGAAGCATTTGAAGAAATCAATTGGTATCCTGTTACGTTTTTCAAATTAAGAGGTGCATTTGCTATGACGGCAAGCGATGACGAACCTTACAAGTTAGATTTCACTTATTCTACCGGCAATTTTGCAGGAGCATCGTCTGCGTCATTACCTTGGTTAGTTCCACCGTTGGCACTTAAACCTCAACGTCAAAAATCGTGGGAGGTAGGAACAAACATCGAACTTATTAATAAGTTAGATTTCGATTTTACTTACTACTATATATACGCTTGGGATCAAATTTTTGATTCACCGCTAACAAACTCGTCGGGTGCGGCAAGTGTTAGAACCAACTCGGGAGTCGTTACAAACAGAGGTTTGGAAGGTGTTTTGAATTATAAAATCATAGAACGTGCCGACTTATGGCTCAAATCAGGAATTAACTTTGCACGAAACCGCAACAAAATCGATGATTTGGGAGGTGCAAATATTTATATACTTACTTCGCTATGGGGCAACAACGGACCTGCTATTGCAGTTACCGAAGGCGATTATTACGGTACTATCTACGGTTGGGATTACGTATATTCGTACGTAGATGATAATGGCGAAACTATTGGACCATTCTACGATGCAAATGGTAAAGCCCTACCACTCCTTAACGACAAAGGCACCGAATATTTAAAGACAGACTCCAGAGTTGCCGTCGGAAACTCGGCTCCGTTTATTACCGGAGGTTTGAATTTCGCTTTAGGTTGGAATAATTTCACAATTTCCGGACTTATAGATACCAAAATAGGAGGCGATATTTATTGCGGTTCTTACGTTATCGCAATGCAAACAGGTCAGAGCCCTGAAACCCTGCACGAAAGAGATGGAAACGGATTGCCCTACTACGATGAAGATGGAAACTTTATAGGTAATTACGGAATCATTTTAGAAGGAGCTCATAAAGATGGTACTATAAACGACAAAGTTGTACACTACTATTATAAATATTTGCCTAACATGGGAGGTTGGGGCAATTATCTGACAAAACCAGGAATTATAGAAAACACATGGGTGAAAATGCGAGAACTATCAATTGTTTACAAAGTACCGTATAAGTTTATTAAAAAACAGAATGTATTTCAAGACTTGCAACTTTCTATTGTAGGTCGCGATTTATTTTACTTTTATAAAACCCTGCCCGATAATATTAACCCCGAAGGTACTATCGGTACGGGTAATGCTCAAGGATTGGAGTATGCTTCCTATCCGGGCACTCGTTCATTTATTTTCTCAATTAAAGCCAGTTTCTAACCAAAAATATTACACAACATGAAAAAGTTTATCACATATATAGCTTGCGCAACATTACTGTTAGCATCTTGTACAAAAGGGTTTGAAGAAATGAATAAAAACCCTACAACTCCTACCGGAACCGATATTCCATCGTTGTTTAACGGCGCTGTGTCGTCATTACTTTTAGGTTGGAACGAACAATTTTATTTAAGCAACGAAATATTTTATCCCGAAACGGAACTTGCAGCCTTATCGGCAGAAGCTTGGGGTAATTACTCTATAGGAACAGAAGAAATTTGGAGAAATTACTATGCGGGATTGGCAAACATAAATGACTTATCAGCCCGATTAGACAAGCTATGCAACGATAGTGCCGACCAGGAAATTGCTGACTACGTCAAAGCTCAGGTTATAGTCTTAAAAGCGTATAAAACTTTTAAAGTTACTGATATCTTCGGAGATATTCCTTATTCGGAAGCAGGAAAAATTTGGTTGCAAACCGATAATCCTAACTATCGACAGCCAAAATTCGATTCGCAAGAATCTATTTATAGATCTCTTTTAACAGAACTTGTTTGGGCTAGAGACTTTTTTGGAGATGCTCCTACCAAAACCGCTTTAAACCACAATTATTACACAATTCCGGCTACTCACGACAATTTATTCGGCAATAATTGGTCGTCGTGGGAAGTGTTTGCAAATGCTCTGATACTACGTCATGGACTTCGTATGTACGACAAAGACCCTGACTTCGCAAAGCCTTTATTGGTAAAAGCCTTCAGTAAGCCCGAGATTGCTGCATTTGCCGACATATGTATGTGGCCCCAAAAATTAAATATTACCAATACCAGCGCGCATTGGTCGTTTTACGAACACAGAAATTTAAGAATGGGCGAAACAGCTTGGTCGCGAATGTACGACTCTACTTCTACGCTCCCGAATGGCATTTTCGATTACAGAGCGTACATATTTTTCGACACCGACAATTATTCTGCCGAAAATCCTAAAGGTAAGTGGGTTCCTTTCCCTCAAATAAAAGATGAAAACACTCCAAACGCAACAGGAGCACCATACTCAGGTTCAAGGTCATCGAACTTTTGGTTCAAACCTCAATGTAATTTTTCGCCTATTAATTACTATCTGATAAGAGATGAAAATTACATTCCCGAAATACTTTTTACAGCTGCCGATTTAGCTTTTATTAAAGCTGAAATCCTTGCCCGAAATATAGTACCAGGCTCCGCTATGGAAATTGATATGATGCTTACTTCCGGCATCAAAAAGTCTTTTTACTTCTGGAACCAAATGCCTGATAATAGCCCGATTTGGACTGAAACCTGGGATGCATACGCCGAACAGCAGCAGCTTGGAATAGATGCTAAAGCTCAAAATATGGCTTCGTATGTAATGAACCATTACTACGAGATCAACGGATGGGTAATTCCTCAAGAAAAATACTTGGAATACATTATTGAACAACGCTGGATAAACTTGTTCCGTCAGCCTTGGGAGGCTTGGTGTCTTGCCAGACGAACATTCCAAACGCCTACAACTACAAACCATGCTAAACTTAAATCGTATCGTTTGCCGTATCCGCCTAGCGAAGTAGAATACAATAAAGAAAATTATCTACAGCAATTAAACAACATGTCTAATGGCGATACTCGTTCTACCAAAGTGTGGTGGATGACTAAGTAAAACAACCCATTTTGTCAATTAAAATGATTAAACAATATATTAACCTAAAAACAAATATCATGAGAAAATTACTTACACTTATTTTCAGCTTAATGTTTATAAGTCTTTCCGCACAGGTTGAGTACTTGTACGACTTTAATAGTCTGCAAACGGGTACTAAATGTTTGAACGGACAAGACAGCTGGGTTACGCATTACCAAACGGCGTCAACATCTCCCGATTTTGATGTCGATTATGTATGCGGAGACCTTACAACTCCCGACGAAACAATAGGGATATTCTATCCTTATGGCGGACCAGGTATTGGTCGCACTGCAACCAGAAAAGCTACACCTAACTTCAATTTCAACTTCCAAGACGGTGGTATTATGGATTTGGAAATGGATATGACCGATGTGTGGTGGGGAGCGTACTTTGGTGTTGGCTACGACGGAAACGGGGACGGACACATTTTGGTCGGAATGACCGATGAAGACGGTGGAATTTTTATCAGAAATGCAGGTAGCGGTAACAATTACCACCCAAATTTAGTGCTACCCGACGGCACTTCTATTCCTATTCCGTCTTTTACACAAAGCGGTTGGGCTCGTTACAAAATGTCCTTCGATTTTAATGCCTATAACGGACAAGGTTCTGTAACTGTATTTGTTAAGCCCGGGTGCGAAGGTCAATGGCTACAGCTATCAGAAGTTACCGAAGTTAATATGGGATTAACTCCCGGCTCAGGTGATAAATTCGATTATGGAGTATGGGACGGCTTATTTTTCCACTGCCAAGGTGGAACGGGAGGTTTCGACAACTTGTTGGTCAGACAAATGCCTCAAGGAAACGTGCAATACATCAGTATGGACGAAATTCCTAAGCAACTGATTACCAATCCTCCAATCACTCTTCAGGCTACTGCAACATCGGGTTTACCTGTTACTTTCGAATTGATTAGCGGACCCGCAACAATAAACGGTAATATACTCACTCTTACAGGAGAAGTTGGAACCGTTAATATTAAAGCCATGCAAGGCGGCGATGCTACTTGGTTACCGGCTCCCGACGTGTATAAAACTTTTGATGTCATCGACCCTATGGCTTATACGCCCGAAGTTAAAATTAGAAGACCTTACAACGACACAAAAGTTTATATGCCCGAACTTAACCCGACAATGATTGTCGTTAGCGCTTATATAGAACACAGCGATGCACTTAAAATTGAAAAAGTTATGTGCAACGTCGATGGACAAGATTTAGAAGCTTTTACTTACCACCCCGATGACCCGACAAATGGATATTTCTCGGTGCTTTGGACACCTTCTGACTTTGGCAATTATACGCTTAACGTCGATGTTACCACAACGGGAGGAAAGGTTACATCTGCCGTAAGTAGTTTTGAAGTAACCAACAATTACCAAACCATGGATGTCCTGACAATTTGTGGTGATTTAATTTGTTCTCCGGGCGTTACATCGGCAAAAGGCGAATATGTTATTCCTTCACACGTTGGAGCATTTAATAAAATAACCGCATTTTACGACCATAATTGCGTCAACGGCAATTGCGATACCTACGATAGAGTTGGTGGTGTTAATATCAGAAATTATCGTGGCGAATGGATGGAGCTTTTCAGATATATTTCTCCTTTCGGAGTTCAGTGCGAAGATAACCTCGACGTTAGCGACTACACATCTCTATTACAGGGCTTGGTTGAACTTGAGTTTTACTTCATTACTTGGAATGGCTCAGGATACAATCCAAATCTAACATTTACTTTCGAGAAAGGTAATCCGGAATATAAATATATTGATATTACCGAAGTATGGAATGAAACGTATCCCTTTGGCGATTATGCCAACCAATCACCCATACATCCGGTTGACTTTAAATTCTCGCCGGAAGCTCAAAAAGCTAAACTTAAACTAACCTCTACAGGTCATAACTGGAGTAGTAATACCGCTCCAAATTACACTTATAATACAGGCAATGCAGCCGAATTTTACGAAGCAACTCACAACATTCTTATTGATGGAGCTATAAAATTCACTCAACATTTATGGCCCCAGTCAGGTAGTTGTTCACCAAATCCGGCAGGTTGTCAACCTCAAAACGGAACATGGACGTTTCCTCGCGCAGGTTGGTGTCCGGGATCAATAGCTATGGTTTGGGATTATGATTTGACCGACCAATTGAGCAAAAATTCAATTAATATCAACTATCAGTTCGATCCGGATTATTTGGACTTATGTCACCCAAATCATCCCGACTGTATCGACGGTCAAACCTGTACCAAATGCGATGCTCCTGATAATCCAATTATTCAGGTTGCCGGAAAAGTACTTTCGTACAGCAACAATAGTAGTATTTTTACAAATATCAATGAACCATTTATTCCGTTTAAACCTTCTTTCAAAGTTGATATTTCGCCAAATCCGGCTTCCAATTCCGTACTTCTATCATCAAATTACAACAAAGGAAAACTTAGTGTACATATATTGGATATGAACGGTAAAGAAGTTGATAGATTTGTTTTCAATAATTCTAAGATTCTTGACGTTTCGAAGTATCAAAAAGGAACCTACATTGTGTATATTATAGGCGATACAATGATAAGTAAAAAATTAATAATTATGTAAAACCACATTTTAATAATTAAGTGATATGAAAAAAATAACCTTTTTAATATTGATATTAACTTTAATATCGAGTGTAGTGTTTTCTCAGACTACAACCACGTACACATTTAACGATCTTAACGTTGGACCTTTAAACGGTCAGGATAATTGGGTTTCGGTTAAACATAGTGCCGGTGGCGGTGTCAACGAAGTAGATTATATTGGACCTCAGGGTGTCGTTACTCCAGACCAATCTTTGGGTGTGTTTTTCAAACATGCCAATACCAATTATGGAGAAGTTGCGACAAGAAAATCTACTTCAAATTTTAATTTCGACTTTTCGCAAGGCGGAATCATCCAATTGGAATTGGATTTGAGTAACTGTAACTATTGGGGATATGCATTCGGCTTGGGCTACGATGCCGACCAAAATGGAACGCTACTGCCACCAATGATATACGAGGCGGTTTATCCCAACCCAAACCTTCCCACACAAGATGGAGGTATATATTTGGTTCTTACAGCTCACAAGGATGATAACGATCCCAGATTTCACTGCGGTATTGTTTTGCCCAACAATACGATGCCTGTCGAGTTTAAACTTCCGGACAGAGAATCATGGATGCGTTTCAGAATCTTTATAGATTTAGAAGCTAACAACGGTTCCGGAAGTGTTGCTTTGTTCCTTGATAATGGAATTACAGGAGAATTTCAGCCCATACCTGAAATTCAGGGCATAGATGCAGGTCTAACACCCGGTTCGGGCGATAGATTTGACCCGAATGTTTGGGATGCGGTATTCTTCTTAAGCAGTAGCCATGGAGGTTTCGACAACTTTACAGTTACTCAAATTCCGGCAGGATTGCAAACTCAATTTATTAACTTCCCAACAATCCCCGATAAACTAATATCGGCAGAACCTTTTACGGTATCAGCCACATGTACATCAGGATTGCCAATATCTTATGAAATTGTTAGCGGACCTGCTACCATCGATGGCGACCTTGTTACTTTGACCGGAGACCCGGGAATTGTTAGAATTAAAGCTTCACAAGGAGGAAATAGTACGTGGTTAGCTGCTCCCGATGTTATTCAACAGTTTGAAGTTGTTGACCCTTCGGCTTTTGTGCCCGAGATAAAAATCAGAAGACCATACGATGGAACCAAGGTATATGCCGAAACACTCGACCCACTACTTATGGTTGTTTCGGTCGATATTGAACACCCCGATGTGATTCTTGTCGAAAATATGGAATTTAATATTAACGGACAGATAGTAAAATGTAAAAATGCCGGCAATAACTATTTTACAGCGCTTTGGGAACAACCGACGTACGGAACACACATAGCTAACTTGTCAACTACAATGTCGGGCGACAATACTTACGTTACACAAGCAAGCTTTGAAGTAGTTTCGCAAACAAACAACTATGAAGTATTAACTTTTGATGGAAGTTTCCATATTTCACCAACCAACCATACAGTTACTGGCGAATTTGTATTCCCAACGTTTATAGGAGGTTACAACGAAATTAATGCATTTTTGGATATGAATTGTGCACCCGGCGGTTGCGACACATACGATAGAGTTGGAAGAGTTAAAGCTAAAAATATACACGGTGATTATGTAGAATTGTTTAAGTACATCACACCTTTCGGAGTGCCATGTAGCGATGCAGTCGAGCTTACTGATTACTCTTCCGTGCTTCAAGGGTTGGTTGAATTTACTTTTGAAGTCGTAACATGGAACAGTGGTGGATATTTGCCGGTTTTGAATTTTGAATTTATTAAAGGAACTCCTGAATACAAATATTCTGATGTTGTTGAGATATGGAATGGCAGGTTTGATTTCGGCGATTATATCAACCTTCAACCTGTGCCACCAATTCAATGGACTTTCAATCCTAATGCAAAAAAATCATCACTCATAGTAAGCACTACCGGACACAATTGGAGTAGCAATACTGCACCAAATTATTCGGTTAATACCGGTAATGCTGCCGAATTTTACGAAGCTACACACCATATTAATATAGACGGAATAAAAGAGTTTGTACAGCATTTGTGGCCCCAAAGTGGGACTTGTACACCTAATCCGGCAGGTTGTCAACCTCAAAACGGAACATGGACATTTCCTCGTGCAGGCTGGTGTCCTGGTTCTATTGCTATGATTTGGAATTGGGATTTAACTCAATTTATTAGCAACGGCTCAATAGATATGGAATACATTTTTGACCCTGATTACGTCGACCTTTGCCATCCAAATCACCCCGATTGTGTTGACGGAACAAATGGATGTCCAAACTGTGCCGCACCCGACAATCCAATATTGGACGTTTCTGCTAAAATTGTTACATATAGCAATAATAGTAGCTTATACGTAGGAAATAACGATTATAAGGTTATTGATAACTTAATTTCTTTCAACCTATATCCTAACCCTGCAAATCAAAAAGTTTTAATTACTGCAGATAATATAGACAAAGTTTTTTCAGCCAATATTATCAATTTCTTAGGTCAAACTGTAAAAACCTTCCAATTCGTAGGTTCAAAAATTATAGATATTTCAGACCTTCCAAAAGGTATTTACATTGTAAATATTGTAGGACAGAGATCGGCATCGAAGAAACTTGTTGTTAACTAGCCTTTAGCTTTTGGCTTTTAGCCATTGGCTAAGAAAGCTAACAGCTAACAGCTAATAGCTAAAAGCTAATTGATTTATAGCAAACCTTATTGTTGCTTTTCTGGACTTCAACAAGTTAGAATCTAAGTCCGAATGTTAAGTAAATTGAGTTGGAGGATATATTCTGATTTGCAACAGGAGCAATATCGTACATATAAAAATCTTCTTTGCTTTTTTGTAGTTGATAAGCTATATCTACGAAGTAATTTCTTTCTCTAACACCAAATCCTACCGAATATGCTTTCATTGCTCCCAATTTGTCATTATCGGCGTATGGTGAGCCATAATAAGCGAATCCACCTCTTAAGGCAAATATCATAAAACGGTATTCAGCTCCAAATCGGAAGTTATGAGAGGGTTTAAATACTCTTTCTATTTTGCTATTCTCATCAATAAAAGCGTAAGTATCCGAACGTAAGTTAGCTTTTGAGTAATCAGTATATTCGTAGTCGCCTGAAATAATAGCATGTTGACCAATTATAAAAGCCATACTTCCAATAGCTCTTAACGGAGTGTTAATTCTGTAATCGAATTTACCTTTCGGCGAATCTTTTTTGGATTTAAAACCGTTGTCAAATTCTGAAGTAACAGTGCTGTTCCATTCGTCGGTTATATCATAGTACGCGGTAGGAGTGTGTATGGCTGCACCTATACGCATAAAGTTGGTAGGTTGTACTATTACACCTAACTTAGCATTAATTCCCGAGCCGTCAGTATTTAATTTCTCCCTTAAACTCATAGCTTTGAAGTATCTTATATTATCAGTATCGTCGGTTTCAGTCAAAAAACCATTTTCGGTGTATGTAATATTTGTCAAGCCCAACGAAAATCCCAAAAACACGTAGTTGTGAATATTTACACTTGCACTAAAATTAGTTTCGCTTACTCCACCCGTTCTTTTTATGGTTTTGGTTTGCGTAATACCTTGTCCTTGAGCCATGTCAATTACATACATGTTGGTAGCAGTGTCTTCATAAATTAGTTCTGTGCTTACAGCCAATTCGTTTCCAAAGGGATCGCTAATACCTGAGTTTAGTTTATCTCTGTAGGAGGTAAGTATCGAATTCTGGTCGTTATAACCTCTAAAAAGAACACGATTACTAAAAGTGTTTGTACTATTAACTCCGATTCCAAGTTGTACAGAAACGGGTTTGTTTTCGTCAACAACATATACAAAAGATGCATTGCCTAAATACATAGTACTTCTATTGTCCGAATGGCTTTCGTTTAGGAAATTTGATTTAGTTGATGAAAAGTTTAGAAAGGGTGAAATCAAAAATTCTCCTTGGCGGTACAGCCCCATACCTGCGGGGTTTTGGACAGTAGCCGAATAATCTGCGCCAACAGCGCCGAAAGCTCCTCCCATAGATACAAAGCGAGCTGAACCACTATAGTTAAAACGCGAATACCTTAAGGCATCCATTTCATTTTGTGCTGATAATAATCCGCTTATTACCAGAAAAATCATTAATAAGTTAATTTTTAAAAATCTCATGATAATTTATTTTTGGGGTTTAGTTTTTATTTTACTATTAGTTACTTTTATAAAATTAGTGTCTTCCTGCGCCTGATGAACTTCTTGAGCTACTGCTTGACGAGCCTGAAGACCTACTGCTTGAAGAACCACTCGAGTACGAGCTTGAGCTACTTCTTGAAGGACTTGTTGAATAGCTTCTTGAAGAACTACTTCTTGAAGGCGAACTGTAAGTCGAACTAGATTTTCTGGAAGGAGTATAAGTGTTAGTACTACCTCTCTGATTATTGCTTCTGTTTAAATTACTCGGTTGGCTATTCCTTTGAGTTGGAGTATATGAATCTCTGCGGCTTGGAGAAGTTGTTTCACTATTGTTTCTATAACGTGGAGCAGTGTATTCCTGACGACTTCTGGGCTGATTGTGCCTTGGTGCTGTGTAACGCTGTGTTGAAGTGTTTCTGTCGGGGTTTACTGTATTACCACGCTCAACGTTGGTGTCGGTTCTTCCGCTTCCCGTGTTGCTTCTAACATTAGCATCAGGTCTATTACGTTCTGCGTTTCTAACAGCCGGTGTTGAGGTACGTCCTGAACCTGAAGTGTTATCAGCAGGAGGTCTAACATCGGTACGAGAGCGACTGACATTGGTGTTGGTTCTTCCGGCATTCGTAGCTTCATCTCGTCTTACTGTTGGATTAACATTAGTGTTATCGCCTCTTGGTGAGCTAACTGAGGTAGAAGTTCTAGCCGAAGTGTTTCTGGCTTCGTAGCGTTCGCCAAAAGTACTATATTCGCTATTACGAGGCAAAGTTGAGCCTGAGGCTACCGAGTTTCTTGGACCGTAGTAGTATGAGTTTTTATCTAAGCTATTGTAGTAATTGTTGTTAAAGTAATCGTATCCCGAACCGTACCAATAACCATCATAAAATCCATGCCAATATCCTGAGTAGTAACTTCCATATCCCCAGTAGCTATATGGGCTCCAGTAGCTATATGGGCTCCAATACCATGAATAATAAGGTCTATACCAGTAGCTTCTGTACCACGGATAGTAGCTATAGTAATATGAATACGAAGGATACCACCAATTGTAACCCATATATATACTAACGCCGTAATAGTATGGGTCGTAGTCGTACCAGTATCTGTTAGTATAGTAGTCGGAATAATAACCACCATAATAGCAAGGATTGTGGAAACGTCTTATACGTGCAGTATATGCGTAGTCGTAGTAATCGTCGGAGTAGTAGCCTTCATCATCGTAATAGGCTTCACTATCATCATAGGTGTATTCATCATCTTCATCTTGATAATTTTCGTAATCTTCGGCATAATACTCTTCTGATTTTTTCTCTTGTTCTTTTGCTAGACGCTCCTCGCGTAGTTTTTCTATGTATTCTCTACGCTCTTTTTCTAATTCAGCTCTTTTTTTAGCAAGTTCAATTTGTTTTTGAGCATATAGTTCACGCTCTTTTTGGGCTCTGCTGGGTGTAATGTATGCGTCGTCGTAGTTGTAAAAGTTTTGTGTTGTAGTACACGAAGTTAAAACAAAGACTAACACTACAAAAACTAATGTTACTATATTTTTCATGGCAATTAGGTATTAATCTGATTGTTACGTATATTATTGAACAAAACTAATAGGCAAAATAATAAAACTCATGTTGACAACTGAATAATATTTTATAATTTTGCAGTCTCATATTAGTATATATTTACTTACAATAATTATACCACAATTTTATGGCAAAAAATTTTGTAACGCGAGAAGAAAATTATTCACAATGGTACAACGACTTAGTTATTAAGGCTAACTTGGCTGAAAATTCGGCTGTTAGAGGTTGTATGGTAATAAAACCCTACGGCTATTCCATATGGGAGCGTATGCAGAGGGCTTTAGATGATATGTTTAAAGAAACAGGACACGAGAATGCATATTTTCCTTTATTTATTCCCAAATCATTTTTTAGCCGCGAGGCTGACCATGTTGAGGGTTTTGCTAAGGAGTGTGCTGTTGTTACACACTACAGATTAAGAAATTCGTCTGATGGCTCAGGTGTTGAAGTTGACCCTGATGCAAAATTAGAAGAGGAACTTATCATTAGACCGACTTCAGAAACTATAATATGGGATACGTATCGCAATTGGATACAATCGTATCGCGATTTGCCTTTACTTATAAATCAGTGGGCTAATGTTGTTAGATGGGAGATGCGAACACGCTTGTTTTTGCGTACTGCCGAGTTTTTGTGGCAAGAAGGTCATACAGCTCACGCAACCGAGCAAGAAGCTATTGAAGAAACGGAAAAGATGATAAACGTATATGCCGATTTTGCTGAAAATTGGATGGCTATGCCCGTACTTAAAGGTATAAAATCGCCTAATGAAAGATTTGCTGGTGCTGTTGAAACGTATTGTATAGAAGCCCTTATGCAAGACGGTAAAGCCTTGCAAGCCGGCACTTCACACTTTTTAGGACAAAACTTTGCAAAAGCATTCAATGTACAGTTTTTAAATAGCGAAAACACTCTTGAATACGTTTGGGCTACTTCGTGGGGAGTTTCAACCAGATTGATGGGAGCACTTGTTATGAGCCATTCTGATGACCACGGACTTGTTCTGCCTCCAAAATTAGCACCTGTTCAGGTTGTTATTGTTCCAATATATAAATCAGATGAGCAATTGCAACTTATCAATGAAACGGTTGAACCTATTATTGCCGATTTAAAGAAATTAGATATCAGAGTTAAGTACGACAACAGAACAACACAAAAACCCGGGTGGAAGTTTAACGAATATGAGTTTCAAGGAGTTCCGGTGCGCATAGCAGTTGGTCCCAGAGATATTGAAAACAAAACTGTTGAGGTTGCTCGTAGAGATACATTAGAAAAAAAATCGTACCAAATGGCTGGTATTGACGTTGTTATTAAAAATTTGTTGGAGCAAATTCAAAAAAATCTATATATAAAAGCCTTAGATTTTAGAGAAGAAAATACGAGAAAAGCCGATTCTTGGGACGAATTTGTCGATATTATAGAAAATAAAGGAGGTTTTGTATATGCACATTGGGACGGAACTTCCGAAACCGAACAAATTATTAAAGACAAGACAAAAGCAACAATACGTTTAATTCCAATTGAAGGAAAGAAAGAACCTGGAAAATGTATTTTAACAGGTAAGCCTTCCGAACAAAGAGTTGTTTTTGCAAGGTCTTATTAAATTAGATAAAAGCTTCTACTTAAAATGTCAGTTACTGCAATTGTTATCATTCCAGCTCGCTACCATTCAACACGCTTTCCGGGCAAGCCTTTGGCAGATATTAATGGTAAAACCATGATAAACAGGGTTTATGAGCAGGCTATTCAGAGTAAATTAGCCTCGCAAGTGTGGGTTGCAACCGATAATGAACAAATCTTTAACCATGTAGAAAGCTTTGGAGGCAAGGCAATTTATACATCGCCGGAGCATGGTAGCGGCACTTCAAGAGTTACCGAAGCTGCATCGTTATTATTAGATAAAAACGATGCGATAATTGTAAACCTGCAAGGCGACGAACCTTTTATTAACCCTCAGCAAATAGACGATTTAATAAAATTGTTTGAAGATGATAAAGTTGAAATAGCAACTTTGGTGAAAAAAATTGATACTATAGATGAGCTCAAAAGTGTTGGAGAAGCAAAAGTTGTAGTTGACCACGAAAACAATGCCATGTATTTCAGTAGAAGCATCATTCCATTCGACAATAGCAAGAACATAGATGTAGAAAACAACACATACTACAAACATGTTGGAATATACGCTTACAGGTATTCAACTTTAAAAGAAATCGATAAGTTATCTCCCTGCGATACGGAAAAACTTGAAAGCCTTGAGCAACTGAGGTGGCTATACTTCGGATACAAAATTAAGGTCGCAAAAACCGAGTACGAATCGTATTGTATAGATACACCCGAAGATTTAAAAAAACTTATTAACAAAAAGTTGCCTAATTATTAGATTTTATTTAATTTAGCGGTCTGTTTAATGTATTAAACTATGCCTATTATGATAACAAAAGCAATAACCGATTTATTATATCATAACGAATGTGTTGTAATACCAGGTTTTGGGGGCTTTGTTAGGTCAAATACCTCATCAAGTATTAATACACAGCGTTCCGAAATAATACCACCCAATAGTCGATTAATGTTCAACGATGCGATAAAAAATAACGACGGCTTGCTTTATCACTATATTTCGATAATTAATAATTGTGCGTATTCCGAATCGAAGCAATTGGTTGATAATTGGGTTATTACTAATGTAGGGAAATTGCAAAAAAAGCAAGCAATTATATTAGACGGCTTAGGATATTTGAAATACGGAAGCCAGGGAAATATTGAGTTTGTTCCTAATATGCAAGCAAATTACAATATTAACAGTTTTGGATTACCTAACTTGAAACTTTATCCCGTCAGACATGTACCCGTTGAAACTGTTTCTGAACCTGTTGTGGCAAAAACCGTAACCTTTAAGCCAAACAATGTAGCTCTTGAAACATTAAAATGGGCTGCTGTGCTTCTTCCTTTTGTCGGATTGGGAATAGCAGCGGGTATTAATAACAAACCCATAAATAAGTTTTTAAATAATCAGACGGGTTTGTTTTCGTGGGTGGTTAGCACGCCTGGAAAAACTATTGAAGAGAAAAACTTTAATATTGCCGAAAAGGACAACAGTATTTCTAAAATAGAAACCTACGAGCCTAAGTCGCCAGCTGATTATATGAGTTTTAGCGAATTTGTTTCTTTGCAAACTGAAAGCAAAAAAGAGGCAGAGGTAAAAAATACTATTAGCGATGAGGTAGTAGATGAGTCTGCGTCCCAAGCAGGTTATTACATTATTGGCGGAGCATTTTCTAAAAGTAGTAATGCCGAAAATTTTTGCAAAATTTCAAAATTAGACGGTTACAATACAGCCGGTATAATCGGAACAACTCCAAGCGGTCTTATACTTGTTAGTCTGTGTAAATTTGACAATATAAACGAAGCGACAAAAATGCTCAATGAAGTCAAATCATCGGGACACGAGCAAGCATGGATATATAAGAAGTAAAGTTATAAAACAGCAAATTGGCACGTAATAAATTAAAGAAGTTTAAAGAAACCTCAGAGTTTTACCATTTTTTTCAGCCTACACGTCAGGAATTATTAGATGGCTTTGAATTGAGAGGAAGATGGAATAAGATTTTCTTTAAAAATGATGTTCCGCTTATCATTGAGGTAGGTTGTGGTAGAGGCGAATATGTTGTTGAGTTATCTCAAAAATTTCCGAACAAAAACTTCATAGGTATTGATAAAAAGGGAGCCAGAATGTGGACAGGTGCTAAATATACAATCGACCAAAACATTACAAATGTTGCTTTTTTACGAATTTTAGCCGAAGACGTTAATCTTGCGTTTGCCCAAAACGAAGTTGACGAAATATGGATTACTTTTCCTGAGCCTCAACCCAAAAAATCTAAGGAAGCAAAACGATTTACCTCGCCTGAATTTTTGAAAAGATATGCACAAATTCTGAAATCAGATGCAGTTATCAATCTTAAAACCGATGATACCGCTTTTTTTGATTACACGCTTAGTGTTATCGAAAAATACAACCACGAAATCTTGTACGTAACGGAAGATTTATATGCTCAAAATAGCTTGAACGATAACGAAATTTTGAATATAAAAACTCATTACGAAAGTATATGGTTAGATAAGGGTTTAACTATAAAGTATCTAAAATTTAAGTTAAAATAGCTCTTGGCTTTTAGCCTTTGGCTTTTTGGTTGGTACGTGGTTCGGGTTGCGTGTTGTGACATTTTCGGTCATTGAGTGCGATATTGAGCGAAGCGAAATATCGGTGTATCGAAATGCCGAAAATGGAGAGTAAATAGTGTTGCGGGGTAGCTGTTGGCTAAAATTTTACTTATTAAAAATCCTTTTTACTCAGAATATGTATAAAAGAAACGTTAAAAATTTCTGAATCCCTGTAAGAAATTTAGTTTCTTTTATACGGTTTTTATTGTCTAAAGGCAATAAAAAATTCCTTGTAAAAAGTGTCTTTTCTTTTGTTTCGTTTTCTTTGGACAAGCAAAGAAAATGAAAGGAACCAAATAGAAACTGTAAAAGTTTAATGATTGCGGACTTGCCACACGATGCAATCGTGCGGCAGCAAAGGGATTAAAATAGCTCTTGGCTTTTAGCCTTTGGCTGTTGGCTGTTACGTGGTGTGTGGTGCGTGGTCGGGTTATCAATTAACAATGAGCAATGAGCCCCGAAGTTTCGGGAGAGTACCGTAACTCCCGACTCGTAACTTGTAACTCGTAACTCAATACTTCTACCTTCTGACTTCTAATTTCTAATTTTATTCTGCTAAAGGCTAACGGCTAAAAGCAAATAGCCAACAGCTAACAGCCAATTTACAAACTTTGCATAATCGCGTACGCCATAAATCCGGCACCATTTGCTATAGCTCTTTCGTCGATATCAAAAATAGGGGTGTGTATATTCCTTATTTCTTTCCAATCTGGATTTTTTACACCTAAACGGTAAAAACAAGCAGGTACAACGTGTGAGTAGTAGGCAAAATCTTCGGCTGTCATTCTTGGCTCAATGTCAACAACATTGTTTTTTCCAAAGTAGCTGATAGCAGCTTTTTTCATGTTTTGAGTTAAAGCCTTGTCGTTTAATAAATAAGGGTAACCTTTATCGATAAAGACTTCACACTCGGCGCCCATAGCATTGGCAATATTTTTTGCAATATGAGTAATTTTTTCGTGAGCTTCGGCACGCCATTTTTCGTCGAAAGTGCGTATTGTTCCGTCAATTTTAACAATATCGGGTAGAACGTTAGTCCTGCCTTCGGCGATAAATCTACCAAAACTTAATACTGTAGGAATAGTTGGAGGAGCACATCTGCTAACTACTTGCTGCAGCGCAACTACTATATGCGAAGCCGTCAAAACCGTATCGGTACTTAGGTTGGGTAAAGCTCCGTGTCCGCCTTTACCTTTTATTGTCAGATAAATTTCATCGGTGCTAGCCATAGCTTTTCCGCTAACAAAACCAACCTTTCCTACTTCCAATTCGGGTAAAACGTGTTCGCCGATAATAAATTGCGGAGTTGGATTTGTGAGTACGCCTTCTTCAATCATAGCTTTTGCTCCACCCGGAAAAGTTTCTTCCGAAGGTTGAAAAATAAATCGTACGGTTCCATTAAATTTATCTTTAAAATTATTGAGAATAAATATCGCACCAAGCAAGCAAGTCATGTGAACGTCATGTCCGCATGCGTGCATAACACCAGGGTTAATAGAAGCGTAATCAACATTGTTTTTTTCGCTTATGGGTAGTGCATCCATGTCGGCTCTAAGTGCAACGGTTTTGCTTTCGGGATTAACACCTTTAATTTCGCCCACTATACCATAACCGCCAATATTACAACTATGCTTTATCTTCCATTTAGACAAAACAGAGCTAATAAAATCGGCAGTTTTTTCTTCTTGCTTAGAAAGCTCAGGGTGTTTATGAAGATGTCTTCTGTAACCTATAAGTTCAGTTTCTATTTTTTCAGAAAGGCTTTTTATTTCATCAATTAAGCTTTGCATTTGAATTATTTTTAAAACAAAATTATTTTTCAATCAACAAAGTGTCGGTTCCGACAAATTTGAGCGAATAATCAGCCAAGCAATAAACCTTCGGTTACGAGTAAACAATAGGTTTTATTTCATTTCTGAGTACAAGCAAACCGTTGTTAGCCAATGCGTTCATTTCGTCTTCGCCCGGATACACAAAAATCGGTGCAATTTTTTCAACTCTTTCTTTAATAAGCTGGATTATCTGCTTGTTGTGAGCTATGCCGCCTGTAAACAATATTGCATCGACATCGAAATACAGTACCGAAGCCATCATACCAATATATTTTGCAATTTGGTAGGCGAAAGCTAAAATTACATTTTTGGCTTCTTCGTCGCCATCTTCGGCTCTTTTGGCAATATCTATAACACTATTTGTGCCTAAATATGCTACCATACCGCCTTTGCCGACAACCATTTTAAGGACTTCGCTTTCGGTGTATTTACCGCTATAACATAACCTGACTAAGTCTCCACTTGGCAAAGTTCCGCTCCTTTCGGGCGAAAAAGGCCCTTCTCCGTCAAGAGTTTGGTTAACATCAATAACTTTTCCCTTGCAGTGAGCACCAACACTAACGCCGCCTCCCATGTGAATTACAATCAAATTAAGGTCTTCGTATTTCTTATCTATCGATTTAGCGTATTGTCTGGCTATTGCTTTATGATTTAGTGCGTGAAAAATAGAAGTTCTTTTAAAAGCAGGATGTCCCGAATATCTCGCTACATCTTGAAGCTCATCGACAACAACGGGGTCGGTAATGTATGCTTTTGCCTTAGGCAACGATTCAGCAATATCGGCTGCAATAAGTCCGCCCAAATTGCTAGCATGTTCCTTAGTGGTATTGTATTTCAAATCATTTATCAAAGCATCATTTACCTCATAAACGCCCGAAGGAATTGGCTTAACAAGTCCTCCTCTTCCCATAATGAGGTCGAAAGAGTTTAGGTCTATTTTGTTTTCTAAAAGAACCTTAATAATAATTTCCTTGCGAAAATGGAATTGGTCGGTTATGCTTTTAAATACAGACAATTCTTCGGCGGAATGTTTAATATTCGTCTCGAAGTAGCATTTTTCATTAACAAAACATGCAATTTTTGTTGATGTAGAGCCCGGATTGATGGCTAAAATATTAAAATCAGTCATAAAAAATACAGGTTTACAAGTTTGTTAATATTATGCCATCAATGCTGCTAAAGCTATAGAGTAGGTTTTAGTAAGAGCGCTGTCGCCGCGTGATGTTAGTACACATGGGACTCTGGCACCTGCAACGTATGCAGCCAATTCTGCTCCAGCCAATTTAGTACCGGCTTTAAAGAATGCGTTACCTGTTTCTATATTTGGGAAAAGTAGGCAGTCGGCTTGTCCGGCAACTTCGCCTTTTACTTTCTTTATAGCAACCGATTCGGGATCAATAGCTGTATCAAGAGCTAAAGGACCGTCAACAACGCAACCTCTAATTTGACCTCTATCGCTCATTTTAGCCAAAATAGCTCCTTCAACGCATGCAGGCATAGCAGCCAACATTTGTTCGGTGGCGGCAATTGCAGCTACTTTTGGAGTTTCAACGCCTAATGTTTTCGATACTCTTACTAAGTAATCTATTATTTTAATTTTTTGTTTCAAATCGGGTAGTGGTATTACAGCAACATCACCTATGGTTAATAGTTTTGGATAGTTGGGATATTCCATAACCGTAACGTGCGACAAAATAGCTTTTTCGTCGACGAGTCCTGTTACTTTATTTAGTATTGCACGCATGTATTTATCGGTACTTAATGAACCTTTCATGAGTACGTCGGCTTTGCCGTCGTTAATAACTTTAACAGCAAGTTCGGCAGCTTTTAATTCATTAGGTTCGTCAAGTATTTCAAACTTGCTTGCATCCATGTTGTGCTTTTTGCATATTTCTTCAATAGCACTTTTGCTACCTGTTAGTACAGCCGAAACCAATCCTAAATCAACAGCATTGTACGCTGCTTCAATTGTGTGTTCGTCATTAGCAAACGCAACCGATAAACGTTTTTGGGGTCTGCTTTTTACAACTTCAAAAATTTGTGATAACTTTGTGATTTGCATAAAAATTATGGTATTTAAAGAAATTTATTTATAAATAAGTATTTTTTGCAAAAATACAAGTTTAAAATTATTAAACAATAAACCGCATTTAAAAACATTTCTTTTTTTATAAATTGTAGATGATATTGTTTAAAAAAAACTAAAATATAATTGATATTACTGAAAAATGTGTAATTTTGTAGAAATACAAATATATTAATATGCAAAATATAGATTCTTATAATTTTACCAACAAAAGAGCACTTATTCGTGTCGATTTCAACGTTCCCTTAGATGAAAATCAGAAAATAACAGATACCACTCGTATTGATGCAGCTTTACCAACAATTAAGAAGGTATTGGGCTCAGGTGGTTCGGTTGTGTTATGCTCGCATTTGGGTCGTCCCAAATCCAAAGACAATGATAAACTTTCGTTAAAGCATTTGTTGCCTTATTTGGATAAGGTGTTGGGCTTAACCGTTAAGTTTGCTCCCGATTGCATGGGGCAAGAAGCAGTTGAGCTTAGCAAAAACCTTAAAAGTGGAGAAGTGCTTTTATTGGAAAACCTACGTTTTTATGAGGAAGAAGAAGGAAAGAGTCGTATTTCCGATACCGCTTCCGACGAAGAAAAGCTTGCTGCTAAAAACAAAGTAAAAGAGTCGCAAAAAGAGTTTACCAAAAAGTTAGCTTCTTACGCCGACTGCTACATCAACGATGCTTTTGGTACTGCTCACCGTGCACATGCTTCAACGGCTTTGGTTGCCAAGTTTTTCCCCAACGATAAAATGTTTGGAAAACTCATGGAAAAAGAGGTTGTTAATATTGATAAAGTATTGAACAGCGCACAAAGTCCGTTTACAGCTTTATTAGGTGGTTCTAAGGTTTCGTCTAAAATAGAAGTAATTGAAAATCTGCTTCCAAAAATCGATAATTTGATAATCGGAGGAGGAATGATTTTTACTTTCATTAAAGCTTTAGGCGGAAATGTTGGAAAATCTCTTGTTGAAGACGATTTTATCGACACGGCTAAAGACATCCTGAACAAGGCTAAGCAAAGAGGAGTTAATGTTTATATTCCGGAAGATGTTGTTGTTGCCGATAATTTTGCAAACGATGCCAATAAAAAAACTGAAAGTTCAATGCAAATATCTGCCGACTATATGGGTTTAGATATTGGAGCTGTCAGTATAGGCAAAATCAGAGATATTTTATTGAGTTCAAAAACAATATTGTGGAACGGACCTATGGGCGTTTTTGAATTTCCAAACTTCCAGAAAGGGACATTAGACACAGCTACGGCAATAGCCGATGCAACCGATAAGGGAGTTTTCTCACTTGTTGGCGGTGGCGACTCGGTTGCTGCTATAAACCAATTTAATTTGGCAAACCGCGTAAGCTATGTATCAACAGGTGGAGGAGCAATGTTAGAAGCTATTGAAGGAAAAGAATTGCCCGGAATAAAAGCAATAAAAGAATAATAAGTAATAACACAAGCAAATGCTTTAAACATATAATTTGCACAAATAAATCATTGTTATGACGAATTGATTTTTTAACTTTGTGCAAATTATATTTTAAAATACAGACATAAAATATATAAGATGGAGAAGTTAAGAGTTCTATTTGTAACCCAAGAGATAACACCTTTTATGAAGGAAAGCCACATGGGCAAAATTTGCAGGTTTTTACCTCAAGGAATACAAGAAAGAAATCGAGAGATAAGAACATTTATGCCAAGGTATGGCATTGTTAACGAAAGACGAAACCAACTTCACGAAGTTATTAGGCTTTCGGGAATGAACATAATAATAAACGATAGCGACCATTCTCTGATAATAAAAGTAGCTTCCATACAGCAAGCACGACTTCAAATTTATTTTATCGATAACGAAGACTACTTTGAGAGAAAAGCTGTTTTTAGAGATAAAACCAATCAGTTTTTTGACGATAACGACGAAAGAACAATGTTTTACGTTAGAGGAGTTATTGAAACCGTTAAAAGATTGGGTTGGGGTCCTAATATTATTCATACTCACGGTTGGATTTCGGCGCTAACGCCATTGTACGTTAAATCTATTTATAAAGATAATCCGCTGTTTTCCGAATCTAAGGTTATTACTTCCATATACAAAGACGAATTTTCTGAGAGTTTTTCAAAAGATTTTTATACCAAATTGAGAAACGACAAAATTCCGGCTAAATTCATACAGAAACTAAAAACTCCAAACTACGTTAATTTGATGAAATCAGCTATAGACCTGTCTGACGGTATTATTATAGGAAGTAAAAAAATTAATAAAGAGATAGAAAATTATTTGCAAGATGTAGACATTCCTATATTGCCTGTGCAATCGAGTGAAGACTATATTGAAGCATACGACGAATTTTACGAGACAATTTTGTCGAAATAATAAAATAATTAAGCAACAAAAATGTTATACTTACAAAATTAAATATGCTTAAAAAACATTTTCTAAAAACTTTCATCGGGCTTGTACTTGTTGCTGCTTTTTTAAATTCTTGTAAGACCGATGACTCATCTATAGGTATAGAACTTTTATCAACCGATGACCTTTTAAAAACAGGCTACGTAGATACCATAACAATAGAAGGGTACACAGTTTACGACGATTCATTAAACACTTTAGGTTGCACATATGCACTGATAGGAAGTCTTAATGATCCCGTTTTCGGACAAACACAAGCCAACTTTTACACACAAATACGACCATCAACAGCAAAAGTTAATTTCGGAACATCGCCTGTTGCCGATTCAGCATTTCTATACTTGCCTTACCGAAAAGTGTCCTATGGCGATAGCGTTTCAAACTTGAAATATAAAGTTTATATGCTAAGCGAAGGCTTTCCCGATTCGGTTAGTATGTATTCACACCATACTCTTGACTATTCCGACGATGATTTGATTGGCGAAACGGTTTTCAGACCCGATTATTCGGGAAGCAATCCGCACCTTAAAATACCATTAAATCAAAAATTTACCGAAAAACTTTTTAGTGCCGATACGTCAGTCATGAGTGACGTTGATAAGTTCTTGAATTTTTTTAAAGGTATAGTTATAATTGCAGAGCCACAGACATATCAAAATTCAGGCTCCATTGTTGGGTTTAACGCTCCCAGCGATTTATGTAAAATAACCATATTTTATCAAGCACAAGGCGACACATTACAAAAACAATACAACTTCTTGATAAACACTTTTTGTAAGAGATTTCAGCATTATTCGCACGATTATTCAACAGCAGTACCGCAACTTAAAAATCAGTTGGACGGAGATTTAAGCTTGGGTAACGAATTTGTTTTCTTACAAGCAATGAGCGGAGTTAAAACAAAAATCAGGTTTCCACACATTAAAAACTTAAAAAAAGATGAGATTATTGCTATAAACGATGCTCAGTTGATAATAAAAAGTGCTTCAAATTCGGATGTTTTTCAGAAACCCTCCAAATTGAGTTTGCGTTTGGCAGGCGCTAGCGGAACAACAAGTCCTATGGCTCTCCCCGACGAAGCTACTGGTTATTTTGATGGAACTTATGATGATAAAACTCAAACCTACAGATTTAGAATCTCGCGGTACGTTCAGCAAATTATCAATGATGATATAGATGGCAGAAACGGTTTGTTTTTGTTGATACCGGCAAGTAACACCGGTACCAGATTGGTGCTACATGGTTTTCAATCGCCGGAAGCTCAAATTAAGTTATATATAAAGTATTCAATAATTAAATAGTAATGCATAATGTGTGGAATAGTTGCTTATTTAGGAAATAGAAATACGGTTGACGTTCTTATTTCGGGATTAAAACGCTTGGAATATAGGGGCTACGACAGCGCCGGAATAGCTGTTCTTGACAAAGAAATAAAAACCTACAAAACTAAGGGTAAAGTAGCTGATTTAGAAGGGCTTATTAAAGACAAAAACCTGTCGGGTAAAATTGGTATGGCTCATACTCGTTGGGCTACTCACGGAGAACCTAACGATATTAATGCGCACCCACACTATTCGGAGTCGCAGAAAATAGCAATTATTCATAACGGAATTATTGAAAATTATCAGGTATTAAAAAAGGAATTAATTAATCGCGGTTATACATTCAAAAGCGACACTGATTCGGAGGTGATAGCCCATCTTATTGAAGATATAATGGATAAGGAAAACTTATCGCTTACCGAAGCTGTTAGTGTTGCTCTTAAAGGATTGGTAGGAGCGTACGCACTTGTGATATTGAGTGAAGAGAACCCCGATATGATAATAGCAAGTCGTAAAGGAAGCCCCATGGTTGTTGGTATTGGAGAAGATGAGTATTTTATAGCTTCCGATGCATCACCTTTGGTTTCTTATACCCGTGAGGTGTTTTATCCCGAAGAAGGAGATGTTGTTACGGTTTCGCTTTCGGATGGACTTAAAGTTAGAACTCTAGATAATAAAGAACAAATTCCATATATAGAGCATTTAGAGCTTAGTTTAAGCGAAATAGAAAAAGGTGGCTATCCCCATTTTATGCTTAAAGAAATATTTGAGCAACCCAATACGGTTAAAGATAGCATGCGTGGAAGATTAATTATTGACCACGGAAAAGTTATTTTGGGAGGTATGAGAGAGTATCTTAACAAAATGATAAATGCTAGACGTATAATCATTTTGGGCTGCGGAACATCGTGGCATGCAGGCATAGTTGGAGAATATTTGATAGAAAAATTGGTTCGTATTCCGGTTGAGGTTGAATACGCTTCGGAGTTTCGTTACAGAGACCCCATTATTTATCCAGATGATATTGTTATTGCAATATCGCAATCGGGCGAGACTGCCGATACTATTGCTGCTATTAAGATAGCTAAATCGAGAGGTGCTACCATTTTGGGAATATGTAATGTTGTAGGTTCAACCATTGCACGCTTAACCGATGCTGGCTCATACACTCACGCAGGTGTTGAAATAGGTGTGGCTTCAACCAAAGCTTTTACAGCACAAGTAACAGTGCTTACTTTACTTGCTTTGATGCTAGCCAAGGAAAAGG
The DNA here is from genome assembly GCA_028697555.1 of Lentimicrobiaceae bacterium. Lineage (NCBI taxonomy): Bacteria > Pseudomonadati > Bacteroidota > Bacteroidia > Bacteroidales > Lentimicrobiaceae > Lentimicrobiaceae bacterium. The sequence continues at coordinate 54,351 of JAQVEX010000001.1, forward strand.
GCGAAATTACACAAGCTGATTTTAATAAGTTGGTATATGAGTTTGACGATATTCCCGAAAAAATTAAAAAGACTTTAGAATTGAACAATAAAATCCTTGAAATTGCAGAAAAGATAAAAAACTCGACTAATGCATTATATTTAGGACGAGGTGTTAATTATCCTATTGCTCTTGAAGGAGCATTAAAACTTAAGGAAATATCTTATATACATGCCGAAGGTTATCCTGCTGCTGAAATGAAACACGGTCCTATAGCTCTTATCGACGAGGATATGCCTGTTATAGTTATAGCTACCAAAAAAGGGCAATACGATAAAGTTGTAAGCAATATTCAGGAAGTTAAAGCACGCAAGGGTGTAGTGATAGCTGTAGTTACAGAAGGCGATGTTGATGTTAAAAACATAGCCGATTATGTAATTGAAATTCCCGAAACCGACGAAATTTTTGTACCCTTAACAGCTACCATTCCGCTACAATTATTGTCGTATCATGCAGCAGTACTCCGTGGTTGTAACGTTGACCAACCAAGAAATTTGGCAAAATCGGTAACGGTGGAGTAGGTTTACGGGTTGCGTGTTGCGAGTTGCGGGCAATAAACAATTAACAATTAGTAATTATCAATTATCCCCAAAACTTCGGGGTTCATTGCACATTGCTAATTGCTAAAACCACCCATCACCCATCACTCATCACCGATCACTCATAACTACATTATCTTTTGTTGCGCTTTCAGCCAGCGGTCGGGGATATTTCCGTTTAAAACCTGTTCGTAATCATCTTCGGTACACGGAATAATGTAATGTTTGTGGTGTTTAGGATTAACGGATTCTGTGCTTTTTACTTCCATCCACCAACGATTAGTTTTGTTACTTTTATAAAATGTAAGGTGCTCTCTGGCTTCGGAGAACTGAGCTTCGTATCTTGTAAAATCGTTAGAATTTGTGTTAGGAAACTCTTTAACTTTTTTATAGTATCCGTCAATAAAGTACCAAACCATTTGAGCCAAAAGGTGTGCAGTTTGCCCGTTGTTATCATATTTTGGGTTCAATTCAAAAAAACCTATGCACGATATGTCTGTTCCTAATCCGGCATAGCGACATATTTGACAAGCATCATCGCCGTAAAAGCCGTTGGGTGATGCATTTTTGTTGCCGGGAGCTTCGCTTTGCCTTATGCTCGACATATCGAAGGAAACAAAATCTACGTTGCGTAGCAAGGTCTCTATAATTTTAATGTTATTATTGAAGTATCCCAATCGGTATATGTCGAAATAAAGATTATCCATAAGCTCTATTGCTTCTTGTTCGACCAAACATGTTTGATATCCGATATTGGTGTAGTTGAAAAGAATATTAGGCTTATTTAAAACAATATGGCTCAGAAAATTGTTAGAATTCAGATTTATGTTGGCATCGCCCAAATCGAATTTATTGTCGATTGTTGCTATGTTTATCAGAGAGTTTAGTTTTACGTAGGCTTTATATATAGCGAAAGACAAATCTTGCGAGCCACCTACTATTATTGGAGTTATGTTTTTACTAAAAAGTTCTTCAACAACATTAGTAAGCGCAAAGTATGTATCGTTAATATCGGCTCCTTGTTTGATATTGCCAATATCGGCAATTTTGATATTTGAAGAATGGGAATACAGTTCGTAGAAGTATTTTCTGAAGAAAGTACTTGCTTCTGCACAGCCTAAGTTGTTAGAATTTCTGTCTTCTTCTACGCCTAATATTACAATATCAACATCATTTATATTCGGAAATATTTTGCCCGTAACGTATTTAGGAATAACAGTTCCGAGTTTATCGCTAACTTTATCGTCTTCCCACACTGAGAAATCGGCATTAAGCGGAGTTAAAAAATCTATATTATCCATTTTATGAGTTTTTACTTTTTAGCAGATTTCTTTTTGGTGGTTTTAGTAGTACTTCTGGCTGCTCTACCTTTTTTGGGCGATTTTGCATCTTTTTCAATCAAATCTAAGCAGTCTTGCAGAGTTAAAGTAGCAGGGTCGGTTGTTTTAGGAATTTTGATATTACTTTTTTGATAAGAAATGTACGGACCGTATCTACCGTTAAGAACCTTTATATCCGGATTTTCTTCAAATTCTTTAATCGTTTTTTTAGCGTTTTTCTCTCTACCTTCTTGTATTATTTCGATAGCTCTATCAACTTCAATACTGTTAGGATTGTCGGGTTGTTTTATCGAATAAAAAAGTGACTTATGTTGTATGTACGGACCAAATCTACCTATACCTATTTTAATGTCGGCATCTTCGAATTTTCCAATAATTTTGGGAAACTCCAATAGTTTTAAAGCTTCTTCTAATGTGATATTTTCTAATGTTTGTCCTTTTTTCAGTCCGGCAAATTTTGGTTTTTCTTCCGATTCTGTTTCGCCAAGCTGCGCAATTAAGCCGTATCTGCCAAGTTTGACGTACACATTTAAGCCGGTTTTAGGGTCAGTGCCAAGTAATCTTTCGCCTTTTTCTTTTTCGGCTTCATCCATAGTTTTAACTACGTGTTTGTGAAATGGTTTATAGAAATTTTTTATCATTTCGTTCCATTTCTTCTGACCCTGAGCAATTTTGTCAAATTCAACTTCAACGTCGGCTGTAAAATTGTAGTTCATAATATTTTCGAAATGTTTCATCAAAAACTTAGTAACTAGTTCGCCTGTGTCGGTGGGAAACAACTTGCCGTTCTCTTTACCGCTGATTTCTTGTTTTACGCTTTCGGTAATTTTTTTGTTTTTCAGCGTAAGCGTAACAAAATCTCTTTTAATACCTTCGATATTATCTTTTACGACGTATTCGCGTTTTTGTATTGTAGAAATAGTGGGAGCATACGTTGATGGTCGTCCTATACCAAGCTCTTCCAATTTTTTCACCAAACTTGCTTCGGTATATCTGTACGGAGGATTTGAAAACTTTTGTGTTGCACTTATTGAGTTGGCTACAAGCACGTTGCCTTTTTCAACTTTTGGAAGTATGCCCTCGATGTTTTCTTCTTCATCGTCTGTTGATTCTAAATAAACTTTCAAAAATCCGTCGAAAGTAACAATCTGACCTTTGCTCACAAACTCATATTGCTGATTTGAAATATCGATATAAATAGTTGTAGTTTCTATGCTTGCATCTTGCATCTGCGAAGCAATAGTCCTTTTCCAAATAAGGTTATATAATTTTTGTTTGGCGCTATCGCCTTCTACGGTGTGAGCATCAATAAATGTAGGTCTGATGGCTTCGTGAGCTTCTTGTGCACCTTTAGTTTTTGTTGTATATTTTCGGGCTTTATGGTATTCTTCGCCGTAAAGTTTATAAATTTCTTGTTTGGCAGTGTTAATCGCTAATCCCGAAAGGTTTACCGAGTCGGTACGCATATAAGTAATTTTCCCACTTTCATATAGTTGCTGAGCCACCGACATGGTTCGCGAAACGCTAAAACCTAATTTTCGAGACGCTTCTTGTTGCAATGTTGAAGTAGTAAAAGGCGGAGCCGGAGAGCGTTTTGAGGGCTTTTTAACAATATCCTTTATAACAAAATCGGCATCTTTGCATTTTTCCAAAAATTCGAGGGCTTCTTCTTTGGTTTTAAATTTATGGTTAAGCTCGGCTTTAAGCTCAGCTTTACCGTATTTGTTGTCAACAGTAAAGTTGGCAACAACTCTGTATGAGTATGTTGATTTAAAATTTTTTATTTCTTCTTCTTTTTCAACAATTAGCCGTACAGCAACGCTTTGAACTCTACCAGCTGATAAGGCAGGTTTTACTTTTCTCCATAATATGGGAGAAATTTCAAAACCTACTATTCTATCTAAAACTCGTCGGGCTTGCTGAGCATTAACCAAATTTATGTCTATACTTCTGGGCTGCTTAATCGCTTCTTGAATAGCAGTTTTGGTTATTTCGTTAAAAACTATTCTATTGACATTACCTTTCAAGTTTAAAACTTCGGCTAAATGCCACGAAATAGCTTCTCCCTCGCGGTCTTCATCAGTTGCTAGCCAAACAGTTTCTGCTTCTTTACTCGATTTACTTAAATCGGAAATAATTTTCTTTTTGTCGGCTAATATTTCGTAGTTAGGTGTAAAGTCGCCTTCAACATCTATTCCCAAATCTTTTGTCGATAAATCTCTAATGTGTCCATAGCTTGATTTTACGGTAAAGTCTTTGCCTAAAAACTTCTCAATAGTTTTTGCTTTTGCGGGCGACTCAACGATGACAAGGTTTTTACTCATAATCTGATAAAATTGTATTAGTTGTTAGTAAGCAATTGTGGTGCAAAGTAAAACATAAATTTGTAAACGCTTGTTAAATTTTATGATAAAAACTAAAATTATCAATAAGGTATATCAGTAATTTTATGTTGCAAAGTTAGATATTAGTAATGTATACGTATAATTAATAAATTATTACTTTTGTCGTGTAAACGAATAATTATTTTTACATAGATGGGGATACGCAAAGCATATATTGAAACATATGGTTGCCAAATGAATGTTGCAGACAGCGAAGTTGTAAGGGCTGTTTTAACTTCCGAAAACATCGTATCAACTCTTGATATTTCGGATGCCGATATAATTCTCATAAACACTTGTTCGATAAGAGATAACGCCGAACAAAGAGTTATAAAGCGACTTAGTGAATTTGCTTCGTTGAAGCAAAAAAGAGCCGATATAATAATAGGTGTGATTGGATGTATGGCTGAGCGCATGAAGGAAACAATTTTTGAAAAAGTAAAGTCTGTCGATTTGATTGCAGGACCTGACTCGTATAGAGATTTGCCACGTTTGATAGATATTGCTGCAAGTGGCGAAAAAGCTTCGAATGTGCTGCTTTCTGTAGATGAAACCTATGCCGACATTAATCCTTTGCGACTTGGCGATAACGGAGTTAATGCTTTTATTAGCATTATGCGTGGTTGCGAGAACTTTTGTGCGTATTGTGTTGTGCCTTATACGCGTGGCAAGGAGAGAAGCAGAAATTTTTCATCTATAATTGATGAAGCCAAATACTTGTTTGATAATGGCTATCGCGAAGTTACCCTGCTTGGTCAGAATGTAAATTCATACAAAACACAAAACAATAATGAGCAGATTGATTTCCCCAAATTGATAAAGGCTGTAGCTCAGATAGACCCTTTATTAAGAGTGCGTTTTGCAACTTCGCATCCCAAAGATTTTAGCAACGATTTGATAGAAGCTATAATGCAGTACGATAATATTTGCAAGTCTGTTCATTTGCCAATGCAATCGGGAAGTACGAGTGTGCTAAAAAGAATGAGACGCAGTTACACCTTTGAATGGTATCTTGAAAGAGTTGAAACCTTGAAAAAACACATCCCTGAATGTTCTTTGAGTACCGATATAATTGCCGGATTTTGCGGAGAAACCGAACAGGAACATCAAGAAACCATAGCGGCAATGAATCAAATACGCTTCAACGATGCTTTTATGTTTAAGTACAGCGAGCGACCAAATACAATAGCAGCAAAAAAATATAAAGATGACGTTCCTGATGAGGTAAAGAGTGCGAGATTGACAGAAATAATAGAGTTGCAGAAAAAGCATTCTTTACAACATAATAAAAAGGATATAGGAATAGAGTACGAAGTTTTGATAGAAGGAAGTTCAAAAAGGTCAGAAAAGCAATTGTACGGCAGAAATTCTCAAAATAAGGTTGTTGTTTTTGATGATAAAGGTTTTTTGAAAGGTACGTATATCAAAGTGAGGATAAGTTCTGTAACGTCGGCTACATTGTTGGGTGATAATATTTATTAATAATTTTGTGGATATTTATCGTAAAAATTTATATTTGTAAAAAATTTTATATAAAAAAGTTTATGAAACAGAGTAATAAGTTATTAATATTCATTGTTTTGGTGGTATTTAGTTCGGGTTTCTTTTCGTGTGCCTCCCATAAGGAGACGCTTTTATTACAAGAAACGGACGATATAGTTATTAGTAGCCAAAAATTACCCAAACTTTCATTTGATGATTATTGCGTTCAGCCTGGAGATTTTTTAATGATACACCTGTTTTCTTTTGACGAAAAAAGTAACGCTTATTTTAATTCATCTAATGTTTCAAGCAATAATTATAACGTAACTGAGGCAAATATATACTTGTCGAGTTACATGGTAAACGATTCGGGTTATATTCAGTTACCGCTATTAGGCGATGTTTATGTTAAGGATAAAAGTACCAACCAGATACAGAACGACCTAAATGCAATAATGAGCGACTTTGTGATGGAGCCAAGCGTTACCGTAAAGTTGGTCGGATTTAACATTTCTATACTAGGCGAAGTTCGCAATCCGGGCAGATTCATGATTAGTAAAAACAGAGTCAATGTTTTGGAAGCTATTGCTATGGCTGGAGATATGGGAACATATGCTAATAGAAAAGAAGTAAAAATAGTACGCAGCAACAAAGGTGTTACTGAACTCCTTGTTGTTGATATAAGCAGAAAAGACTTAATATATTCAGACAACTACTATTTACGACCCAACGACATTATTTACATAGAACCACTTAGAAGCAAACGCTACACCTTTGAAGCATTTCCTTACGCACTTGTGCTTACAACAATAACATCAACTATTACCACATATTTGTTAATTCTCAATTATATTAAAAAGCAATGACAGAGCCCAACAACCAAATATACGAAATAAAAGAAGAACAAGTTGACATAAAAGCAATTTTCAGGAAAATTTTATCGAATTGGAAACTAATATTAGCTTCGCTAGTAGTTATGTTTTTTATTGCTTTTTTGTTTAACCGATATTCGGAAAAAATTTACGAAACTCAGGTTACAATTTTAATTCAAGATGAAAAAAATTCTAGCATCGATATTCAATCGATGATTGGGTTTGGAATGGGAAATACTGTTCAAAACTTACAAAACCAAATAGGAATTTTGCAGTCGAGAACTATTGTAGAAAAAACGGTAAAAGCCTTAGACTTTAAAATATCGTATTACGGCGAAGGTCGTGTTATGAACAGTGAGATATATAAAGACTCGCCTTTTATAGTTGTATTAGATACATTTGCTTTGCAACCGGCTTCTAATATTAAGTTCTTTGTAAGTGGAATTAATGGGGATGAATTTTCGTTAGAAGTAGAAGGAGAAAATGTTAAATTATATAATTACTTCTTGTATGAAGATACTGATAAAGTTGTACCCAAGGTATCGGTAAACAAGAAATTCAAGTTCGGACAACATATAGAAACCGATGCTTTTGCTTTTACAATAATAAAAAATCCCAACGTTGTTAATACTGGTGATATTTCAAATAACAGGTATTTCTTCCAGTTTAACACATTGAATTCTATGGTTAAAACATTTTCTAACTATAATGTAACAACCACTCATAAGGAATCTTCCATTGTTAACGTGTCGATAAAATATTCCAACTTCGATAAGGCAGTAGATTTTTTAAACATGTTAGCTAAGATATACATACAACAAGGACTTGATAAAAAGAATATTATTTCCATAAATACAATTAACTTTATCGATTCGCAATTGTCTCAAATAAGCGATTCTCTTTCGAGAAATGAAAATGTACTGCAAGACTTCCGTTCAAAAAATCTTGTTATGAATTTGGAAGACCAGTCGGTTAAGGTTTACGATTATATCATGGAGTTGGAGAGTCAAAAAGGGGAGCTTATTGTTAAAAACAAATTGTACCAAAATCTAAAAGAATATATTTCTTCAAATATTGAGTTAGATGCACCCTTTACGCCTCCGGCTATAGGGGTAGAAGACCCGCTATTGTTAGAACAATTAAAAGAGCTTACAAACTTATATGCAGAACGTAGCGAAAGAATGGTTAAGGATAGTCCGAACAACCCCTTATTGTTAGCTGCAGATAGGAAAATCAGTCTGACTAAAAAAAGTATAAGTGAGAGTATCAATAACATTATGGTCAGCTCCGAAATTAAAATAAAAGATATCGACAGTAGAATTGATAAACTAAGTAGCAATTTTGGCGACTTGCCTTCAACTGAACGCCAACTGTTGGGTATAGAAAGAAAATACAAGCTTAATGATGCCATTTATACTTACTTGTTGCAAAAACGTTCGGAAGCTTCAATAGCTAAGGCGAGCAACACATCGGATAATGAAATTATCGATAGTGCCAAAACTATTGACGATACTCCGGTTTCTCCCAAACCGGTTCTAAATTATGTTATTGCTCTTTTTCTAGGTTTAGCGTTGCCAATAGGCTTCATCTTTATCAAAGATTTCTTTAACGATAACGTCGAAAGCAAGAGCGATATAGAAAAAGCAACAAAAGCCACTGTAATAGGTAGCATATTACATAATCACTATGAAACAAATACTCCTGTTGTAAAATACCCCAAATCGGCAATAGCCGAAACGTTTAGGTCGTTGCGAACCAACTTGCGTTATATAACAAAAGGTAAAGAGCACAAGGTCTTTTTGGTAACATCATTGATGGTTGGAGAAGGCAAAACATTTACCTCAATAAATTTGGCTTCTATATATGCCAATAGCAATAAAAAAACCTTGTTGATGGGTTACGATTTAAGAAAACCTAAAATATATCAGGATTTTGGTTTAACTAATACTGCAGGTATAAGCTCGTATTTACTTGGTGAACACACAATGCAGGAAATTATTCAAAAAACCAAATACCCTAATCTTGATATAGTTTCTTCGGGACCTATACCACCCAACCCTGCTGAACTTATTGGCTCGTCGGAGAACTATGAACTTATTAGGAAGCTATCAGAAATTTACGATTATATTATCGTAGATACGCCACCCGTTGGTATTGTTACCGATGCATTGCTACTATTCTCTTATGTTGATGTGCGAATGTTTGTAGTACGTCAGGGTTATAGTTCTAAAAAATTGTTGGCAAATATAACTTCTGAAGTAGAAAATAATTACAAAGAGAGTTACTACATCGTGTTTAACGGTATTGACCCCAAAGTAGGCTCTTATGGATATGGCTACGGATACGGACGTAGGTATGGCTACGGTTATGGTTATTCAAGAGGCTATGGCTATTATTCTGATGATGTGGTATCTAAAAGAAAGACTTCGCGGATTAACAAACTGTTTTCTAAAAAGTAAGAGAACGAGAAAATAATTCCTTTTCGAATTAACGGGATTATTGATAGAATTACTTAAACATTGATAGCAACCAAAAACAAAAAGTTGAGTTTATGTAGTATAAACTTCTAACACAAACTCAACTTTTGTGGAGCGTAAGGGAGTCGAACCCTTGACCTTTAGACTGCCAGTCTAACGCTCTAGCCAACTGAGCTAACGCCCCAATTCGCCTGCAAATATATTAAAATTCTGAAATAATACTGTATTTTTGTCAAATGAATGAAAAAAGATTATTTATAGCAATTACGGTACCAGAAGACTCTTCGATAGTCAGTTTGTCCGACAATTTGAAAACTTGTCTGTCGAAAGACAAAATAAATTGGGTAAAAACTTGTAATTTGCATTTAACACTTAAATTTTTGGGCGATACACAGGTTTCACTAATTCCCGAAATACTATGGGCTATTGATGAAACAACCAAACAGTACGATAAATTTACTGCAAGCATTGATGAAATAGGAATATTCGGCTCGAAATATAGTCCCAAAGTTATATGGGTTAAAGCCAATCCCGAAAAAAGGTTTAATCAAATATTTGAAACCTTGTCGCAACATCTATCCCAAATAGGAATTAGTAAAACTTCCGAAAACTTTGTCTCTCACGTTACATTAGGTCGTATTAAGCATTTACAAGATGTAAAATATTTCCAGTCGTGTATTTCCAAATACCAAAATGGTAAAAGTTTCAGTTTTTTAGTCGATAATATAATATTATTCGAGAGCAAGCTAACTCCAAAAGGACCTGAATACAGTGTTGTTGGTAAATCAGAGTTTGTATAATTAATTCGTTTCTCAGTATTGCTGGCAAAGTACTTTACCAAATAGTAATAATACACACTTTAGGTTACAAATATTAAGCAATTATTGTATTTCTTTATAATTCAATAATGCGAATGCAACGATAACAGCTTTGTTTTCAGAGATTTGCAGAAAAGACCTCAGGTGTTTTTTCTCAAAATCGGTTTCGGTGATAAAAAAAACGGCAAAAAAACATCTTGATTTATAAAATATTTGTAATATTGCACTTAATATAATAAGCCATGAAGAATTTAAGAAAAACAAATACCGCTAAGTATCTACTGCTTTTATTAATATTTTGTTCAATAAGTTTAGGTAATATTTCGGCACAAAATCCGGTTGAGCCCGTCCAAAATGTTGAGGAGGAATTTAATGCCGGCGAGATGATTATAGGTCATATTGTTGATGCTCACGAATGGCATATTCTTTCTTACAAAGATTTTCATCTAACAATTCCGCTACCAATAATACTTTACGATCAAGGTAAGATAGTTTGTTTTTCGTCTTCAAAATTTAATCACGGACACAGCTACAATGGCTATAAGCTAATGACTTCGGGCGAACAAAAAGGTAAGATTGTGAAAGTTGACGAAAATGACAACATGATAGCCGACGCAAAAATTCCATTAGATTTTTCGATAACTAAAAATGTTGTAGGAATTTTTGTTGCTGCAATTTTACTTATGGTTATATTTATAAGCGTAGCAAAGCGCTACAAAGGCGATAATAACCGACCACCCAAAGGTTTACAATCGTTCTTGGAACCCATAGTGCTTTTTGTTAGAGACGACGTGGTGAAACCATCAATTGGAGAAGATAGGTACCAAAAGTTTTTACCCTTTTTGCTAACACTATTTTTCTTTATACTGTTTAGTAACATCTTAGGTTTAATACCTATATTCCCAGGCGGAGCCAACGTAACAGGCAGCATGTCGGTTACTTTTGTGTTGGCAATGTTTACATTTTTTGTTACAAATGTATTCGGTAGCAAAGCATACTGGAAAGATATAGTAAATACACCTGGGGTTCCTATATTTTTAAAGGTGCCAATACCCCTTATGCCCATAATCGAAATAATAGGTTTACTAACAAAGCCCATCGTTCTGATGGTGCGTTTGTTTGCAAACATCACCGCAGGACATATAATAATTTTGGGATTTATAAGCATAATATTTTTGTTCGGAGCAAACTCGCCTTTTGCAGGTGTAGCCGTATCTCCTTTATCGATTATCTTTAGCTTATTTATTTCGGCGTTAGAAATATTAGTAGCCTTCATTCAAGCCTATGTATTTACGCTTTTATCGTCGATATATATAGGAATATCAACAGAAAGTCATAACGAACACATTGAAGAAACAGCAAAATAAAAAATAAATATTATTCACTTTAAATAATACATTTATGACACTATTAAACATTTTATTACAAGTAGCTACTGATTTAGGACCATTAGCAAAATTAGGTGGAGCTATAGGAGCGGGAATTACAGCTATTGGAGCCGGATTCGGAATTGGAAGCATTGGTAAAACTGCGTTAGAATCTGTTGCACGTCAGCCTGAAAGCTCAGGTGATATACGTATGAACATGATTGTATCTGCAGCTCTTATCGAAGGTGTCGCTTTCTTTGCCATCGTGGTGTGCCTACTTATAGTAGTACTTTAAACGAAGAGTTGGGTTAGTTTATAGCGATTGGCTACCAACTAACCCATTTTTTTAATTTTAAAAAACACAATTATGGAACTAGTAATGCCCGGACTTGGGCTTATATTTTGGATGACTTTAGTTTTCGGCATACTTTTGTTTGTATTGGCGAAGTTTGCTTGGAAGCCTATAATGAACGGAATACGTCAAAGAGAAGATAACATCAGAAACTCTTTGGAAGCAGCAGAACAAGCTCATAAAGACATGCTTAAACTTAAAGCAGGAAATGAAGAATTGCTGCAACAAGCTAAAAACGAGCGCGATAGTATGCTTGCCGAAGCAAGAAAAATGCAAGAAACTATTATCGAAGAAGCTAAAATTAAGGCTAATGAAGAGACAAACAGACTCATAGAAGCTGCTAGAGTCAGCATAGAAATGGAAAAGAAAGCAGCAATATCCGAACTTAAAGGACAATTGGCTGAAATTTCTGTCGAAATTTCCGAGAAACTTCTGAAAAGGGAACTCGAGCCGGCTAATAAGCAAAAGCAACTTATTGATCAAATGCTTAAGGAAATCGATTTTAATTAGCGGAATATGAGAGTTAGTAAAATATCTGAGAGGTATGCAAATGCTGTTTTTCAGCTGGCTAAAGAACATAACATTCATAAACAGGTAAATGACGATATGGTCTACGTTGATGAATTGTGCGAAACCGTTAAAGAATTTAATCTGTTTTTAAAATCACCATTGATTAACAAATCGAAAAAACTGAAAATTGCTGAAAAACTTTTTGATAGTAAGGTACAAAAAATGACCTACAGTTTTATCAAGCTTATGATAAACAAGAATAGAGAAAGCTATTTGTGTTCAATAGCTAAATACTATCAGGAATTATTTATGATAGATATGGGAATTAAAAAAGCTTATGTCCAATCCGCTGTTCCATTATCTGAAGATAACAAGAACGAATTAATCAAATTGTTAGGTAATATTTCCGATTTAAAAATCGATTTGCAAGAAACTATTAATCCCGATTTGATTGGCGGTTTCGTTGTCGATATCGACGATTACGAAATAAATCAAAGTTTGGAAAACAAACTAAGAACAATAAAAAAGGAATTATCTAAAAATTTATATTTAAAAGACTTTTAAAAAATAAAACAATATAACATGACACAAATAAAACCTTCTGAAGTAACAGCAATATTGCGTCAAGAATTATCCGGTTTAACCCTTGAGGCGGAAATAAACGAAGTAGGCACAGTGCTTACTGTTGGCGATGGCATTGCACGCATATATGGTATTACAAACGCACAAGCAGGTGAACTTGTCGAATTTGTTGATAGCGGAGTTAGAGGTATAGTTATGAACTTAGAAGAAGACAACGTGGGTGTGGTGCTACTTGGCGAATCAACATCCATAAACGAAGGAGATAAGGTCAGACGTACAGGCTTAATATCAAGTATTAATGTTGGCGAAGGTATGCTAGGACGTGTAGTAAACACGCTTGGAGAACCTATAGACGGAAAAGGAAAAATAGAAGGCGAACTCATTCAAATGCCATTGGAGCGTAAAGCTCCTGGAGTTATTTTCCGTCAGCCGGTTAACGAGCCTTTACAAACAGGTATAAAAGCTATCGATGCCATGATACCAATCGGTAGAGGTCAGAGAGAGCTTATTATTGGCGACAGACAGACCGGAAAATCCACCATTGCCATCGATACCATATTAAATCAGAAGAGTAATTACGATAAAGGCGAGCCTGTTTATTGTATATACGTAGCTATTGGACAAAAAGGCTCCACAGTAGCCAGTTTTATGCGTACTTTGGAAGAACGTGGCGCTATGGCATACACAATTATTGTAATGGCTACCGCCAGCGACCCCGCTGCTATGCAGTTTTACGCTCCATTTGCAGGTGCTGCAATAGGCGAATATTTTAGAGATACCGGTCGTCCGGCTCTTGTTATATACGACGACCTTACAAAACAAGCTGTAGCTTACCGCGAAGTATCTCTACTACTACGCCGTCCACCAGGACGTGAAGCATACCCGGGCGACGTATTCTACTTACACTCGCGACTACTTGAAAGAGCAGCCAAAATAATTCAAAGCGACGAAATTGCAGCTCAAATGAACGACCTTCCCGAATCGCTGAAAGGTAAAGTTAAAGGCGGAGGTTCGCTCACGGCACTGCCTATTATCGAAACACAAGCGGGAGACGTATCGGCTTATATCCCAACCAACGTTATTTCAATTACCGACGGACAAATATTTTTGGAAACCGACTTGTTTAATGCCGGTGTTCGTCCGGCTATCAACGTGGGTATATCGGTATCGCGTGTTGGAGGTAATGCTCAAATAAAATCGATGAAAAAAGTTGCAGGTACTCTAAAATTGGCACAAGCCGAATATCGCGAATTGGAAGCATTTGCTAAATTTGGTTCCGACTTAGATGCCGCAACTGTTGCCATTCTTAACAAAGGTGCTCGTAACGTTAGGATACTTATTCAAGACCAGTTTTCGCCAATGCCGGTGGGAGAACAAATTGCAATTATTGCGTGCGGAACCAGGGGCTTGCTTAAAGATGTACCTGTAGACTCTATTACAAATTTTGAAACAACGTTTTTGCACCGTATGCGCTCGCAACACAGTGACATACTCAAGCAACTTGCCGACGGACAATATTCCGACGAAATTATTAATCAATTAGAAACAATTGCCAACGACGTTGCCAAACAGTTTACAAAGTAATTAAGTTAAGACCTTATATATATTATGGCTAATTTAAAAGAAGTAAGAAAAAGAATAAACTCGATAAAAAGCACACAGCAAATAACCAATGCTATGAAAATGGTTGCTGCGTCTAAATTACGAAGGACACAACACGCCATTACAGCTTTAAAACCATATTCGCAAAAGCAAGACGAAATATTAAACAATGTCTTGATGTCTCTTTCTTCAAATGATAATGAAGCCGAAAATAATACCATTGATAACATTTTTGCTCAAGAAAGAGAAGTTAAAAATGCACTGATTATCATTGTTGCTTCAAACAAAGGACTTTGCGGACCATTCAACAGCAATACAATTAAAAAAGCTACCGATTATTTGATAGAAAAACAAAACTCAGATTATAACACATTTGTTTTGCCTGTTGGAAGAAAAGTGAAAGAATTTTTTGCAAAAACCAAATATAAAATTTACGATAGAGCTTTTGAACTTGATGATAATCCTTCTTACGAGTCTATTAAAGAATTTGCTGATTTCCTTTTAAGCGATTACAGAGATGGAAAAATTGATAAAATTGAAATTATTTATAATGAATTTATCAATGCATCTTCTCAAAAAATCACCCTCGAACAATTTCTACCTATTACCAATATAGCTGCCGACGCAGATTTTAATTCAAATATCGATTATATCTTCCAGCCCGATAAGGATGAAATTATTTCGGAGATGGTGCCTAATACTTTGAGGATTAAATTCTACAAATACATGCTTAATTCCATTACAAGCGAACATGGAGCACGTATGACAGCTATGAGTCAGGCTACCGAAAATGCAACTACCTTGATTAAAGAATTGCAATTATCGTACAACAAGGCACGTCAGGCTGCTATTACCAACGAAATTATAGAAATTGTTAGCGGAGCAGAAGCTTTGAAGCAGTGATTCGGGTTACGTGTTTCGGGGTAGCTGTTGGCTAAAATTTCACATATTAAAAACCTTTTTACGCAGAATATGTATAAAAGAAACGTTAAAAATTTCTGAATCCTTGTAAGAAATTTAGTTTCTTTTATACGGTTTTTATTGCCTAAAGGTAATAAAAAATTCCTTGTAAAAAGTGTCTTTTCTTTTGTTTCGTTTTCTTTGGACAAGCAAAGAAAATGAAAGGAAACAAATAGAAACTGTAAAAGTTTGATTGTTGCACAAAATCTTAACAGATTCACTGACTCACGTTCGATTTGCAGAATTAAGTGGGGATTATTGGATATTATTATGATATAAGGATTTGCCACACGATGCAATCGTGCGGCAGCAAAGGGGTTGCGTGGTGCGGATTAGTTTCGAGTTAGGAGTTAGAAACTCGTAACGAAATTTCGGGACGAGATTAAAGACACCCACCACCATTCACTATTTATCAGCCAATAGCTAATGGCTGACGGCTAATAGTTTATTACCACTTATCCACCGCAAAAAACAAAAGCAGATTTTATATTCAAAAAAGTAAACTTTTTACAAAAACAGGTAGAAATACCTGTTTTTCGTATTATTATTTTATGTTTTTTTGCAGTGTAAAAAGCTTGAGTACCTAAAAAACTCAAAAACCCACATGGAACTAATAATTAACACTTAAAATTAAGAAAGGAGGCAATAAAAAGAATAAGAGTGGGAATAGGAGCTAACTCAGAATTTTCGGCTCAAGAGTTGCGAAAAGTTATATTCGACATAGTTGTTGCCCAAAATGGCAAAACTATAAGAACAAGCACTTATTGAGCAATTAATAAAAGAAGTTAACAAGATTAAAAAATATTTATTAAATTGGATTTTTCATAACCCTTAAATTAGTATATTTTTGGTTAATAATATGGTTATGATGTGGTTACCGCCGATGAACAGAGTTTTGTCGGCGGTTTTTTCTTTTTGGCTTTTAGTCACGAAGTTTCGGGACTCTTGGCTGTGTCTAGCCAACGGCTAAAGGCTAAAAGCTAACGGTTACTTACTTCTAACCTAAAATAACACTAATAAAATCCATTTCCCCACAAATAATATTATTTTTGTAAACGATAAAAATCACAAATACAATTTTTGATTTTGAAATCAATATTTTCAATAAACGATAGAAACAAGTACATAATATTGTTTGCGGCAATAATATTGGTGTACGTTTTTGGTATGTTCGTTGATGTAATGGAAGTAGATGCTGCTCAGTACGCTACCATTTCTATGGAAATGAGCCAAACCAAAAGTTTTTTGCATGTTTACGAGCAAGGTAAAGATTATTTAGACAAGCCGCCTTTGCTGTTTTGGCTATCGTCGTTATCGTTTATGATATTCGGAATTTCAAATTTTGCTTATAAATTGCCGTCGGTGCTTATTGCTTTATTAGGTATTTACAGCACTTACAGGTTTTCGTTAAGTTGGTACAGCAAACAGAAATCAATTCTATCGGCATTGATACTGGCTAGCAGCCAGGCTTTGTTTCTGATAACCAACGATGTCCGCACCGACACTATGTTGTTAGGATTGACAATGTTTTCGGCATGGCAACTTAACGATTACATAAAATTTTCGAGGTTTCGCAACTTGTTACTATCGTCTATAGGTATTGGTTTAGCAATGATGGCAAAAGGACCAATTGCAATAGTTGTAATAGCTTTGGCGTTTGGAGGCAATTTTTTGCTCAAACGCGAGTGGCGAAATGTTTTTAAGCCGCAATGGCTATTGCTATTGTTCTTCGTAGCGCTAACGCTTGTGCCAATGTGCTATGGGTTATACACGCAATTCGACATGCATCCCGAAAAACATGTTTACGGTTTGGACGGACCTTCGGGGATTAAATTTTTCTTTTGGACTCAAAGTTTTGGCAGAATTACAGGCGAAAACTATTGGAGCGATGGAAGCGGTTATCTGTATTTCTTTCATACCATTTTGTGGGATTTTCAACCTTGGGTGTTTTTGTTTGTGCCAGCTCTTATTATAAAAATAATCAAATTGTTTAAGCAAAAGTTCAAAGTCGATTCCAATAGCGAGTACATTAGTCTGTGCGGATTTGTACTGGTTTTTGCGGCTTTATCTTTTTCCAATTACAAGTTGCCTCATTATATTTTTGTAATTTTTCCTTTTGCATCAATAATTACCGCCGATTTTATTTACGAGTTGAAAGAAAAAACGTCGGTTAAAGTTGCCCGAGCCATGTTCGGTGTTATGCTACTGTTTTGGCTTCTGATATTGGTGGGTTATATTTTTGTGTTTCCTCCAAGAAATGTAATCTTGCCTTTGGTACTGATACTTGCGTTTTCTGTCAATTTATATTTATTTGTTAAAATAAAAAATCCAACTCAAAAAATATTTATACCTACTACCATTACTATTGTTTGTTTCAATCTGATGATGGCTTTGCATTTTTATCCCAACTTGTTGCAATATCAAGCCAACTCGCAGGCAGGTATCTATGTTCGCGAAAACAAACTGCCTGAAACAAATGTGTATAGGTACGAGGCTGCAAGTCATTCATTCGATTTTTACACCCGAACATTAACAAAATATATTACTCAAAACGATTTGGCAAATGTTAAGCCTAAAGATTGGATTTACACCGACCTAAAAGGACTGACAAGTCTTGAAAAAAACAACGTTGATTATAATCTGATAGAAGCGTTTAAATCGTTTAGGGTTACGCATTTGGAATTGGACTTTTTGCTTAAAAGTTCCCGCGATAAAACCTTAACTTATAACTATTTAATTGAAATCAAATAAACTTTTGTTTGTACTTTTGCAAAAATCATAATAATTAAACATGAAAGAAATCAACACCCTATCCATTGTTATACCGGCATACAACGAAGGAAAAACCATTCATCTGATATTAGACAAAATCAAACAGGTAGAACTTGTAAACAATATCAAAAAAGAAATAATTATTATTAATGATTTTTCGACGGATGATACCGAAGAAGCCATTTTTAGTTATAAGGAAGCCAATCCGGAATTAAACATCAAATATTTTAAGCACGAAAAAAACAAGGGTAAGGGTGCGGCTTTGCACAGTGGCATTGAAGCTGCAAGCGGCGAATACATTATTATTCAGGATGCCGACCTTGAATACGATCCGTTTGAGTACAACAAGTTGCTTAAACCTGTATTGGAAGGTCAAGCCGATGTAGTTTACGGCTCAAGATATGCAGGTGGCGAGCCGCATCGTATATTGTTTTTTTGGCACACGATTGGAAACAAGTTTTTAACGTTTTTGTCGAATATGTTTACCAATTTGAACTTAAGCGACATGGAAACTTGTTACAAGCTATTTGATGCCGAAATCGTTAAAAAATTATATCTGAAAGAAAATCGTTTCGGCTTTGAACCCGAAGTTACCGCAAAAATTTCGCGTTATCCAAATATACGCGTTTACGAAGTAGGTATTTCTTACTACGGCAGAACTTACGAAGAAGGTAAAAAGATAAACTGGAAAGACGGCTTTAGAGCTATCTATTGTATTTTGAAGTATAATATGTTTTCGAGAAAAATGTACAAATAGAGTTGCGTGGTGCGTGGTTCGTGTTGCGTGTTGTCCCGAAGTTTTGGGATGTTGCGAGGTTTTTAAAATTATAAATTATAAATTAGAAGTTAGAAATTAGAAGTGCCCAATATTTTCGCGCTTCGATACGCCTTCGGCACTCAGCGACCGAAAATATTGAACCCCGTAACCCGCACCCCGTAACCCGCAACTCGTTTACTCGACACCATGCATTCTACCAATAAGCCATCTGGAAAGGAATAAAACCGTTACTCCTAAAAGTCCCACGAATATAGCTATACCCGAAAAGATGGTCAAAGCTCCGAATTTGTTTACAAAGTGTACTGATATTCCGCTTAGGTTGTTGGCAATAAAGCTACTTAAATACCAAACGCCCATAAATAGTGCTGCCATGCGAACGGGAGCCAATTTGGTTACCAATGATAATCCTATCGGCGACAACATCAACTCGCCTACGGTGTGCATAAAGTAGGTAGCAATCAGCCACCAAATACTGGCTTTAACTGTAATGTCGGTATTGTCGGCACCACGTTGCATTACCGCACCTATCATAAACACAAACCCGATGGCTAAGGCAATCATACCTAATCCCATTTTTATAGGCGATGGCGGATTTTTCCCCTTTTGTCCTAATCGCATCCAAAGTGCTGAAAATACAGGTCCTAATAAAACTATAAACACCGGATTAACCGATTGCAACCACGATGTAGGCATTTCCCAGCCAAAAAAGGTTTTGTCGATGTATTTGTCGGCGTACAAGTTTAGTGTACTTCCAGCTTGTTCGAAGCCAGCCCAAAAGAAGGTTACAAAAAATGCCAACACAACAATTACCGAAATTCTGTCTCTTTCTATTTTTGTAAGCGGTGTTTTTTCAGCTTTTCCTTCGGATTTTGCTTTTACAGGTTTTAAACCAATTTCGCCCAAATATTTCTTCTGAAAAGTAATGTACAAAAGCAATCCGAGTAGCATACCAACGCCTGCAACGAAGAATCCCCAGCGGTACATGTAAGTTTCGCCAAAGTATCCGCAAACGATAGGAGCCAAAAATGCACCACCGTTGAATAGGAAGTAGTAAATAGTAAACGCACTATCGCGTCTTTTATCTCCTTGTTCGTACAAGTCGCCAATCATGGTAGGAGCCGAAGGTTTAAAGAAACCGTTACCAATGGCTACTAAAGTCAATCCTAATATGAACACTGCAAAATTATCGTAAAGGTTTCCGGCAAGGGTAAAGTGTCCTATCATAATAAAAATTCCACCAATGAGCACCGAACGTCTTTTACCTATGTATCTATCGGCTAACCAGCCACCAAGTATTGGTAGAATATAACACGAACCTGTAAAGATTCCGTAAATGGAACCAGCCAAAGTTTCGGAAAGTCCTAAGCCACCCAAGTGAGCTTTTGGTCCGCCGTTTAATATATCGTTAGCCATGTACAGTATCAAAAATGCACGCATACCGTAGTAGCTAAATCGTTCCCAAATGGAAGTAAATGATATTAAATACAATCCACCCGGATGTTTAGTTTTTACTCTTTCTTGTTTCGTGTTCATACGTTTGTTATTTGGTGTTTTTGTTTACTTTTTTGATAATTATTATAATAATCGGCAAAACTATAATAAAAAATAAAATGGTGTACATAAATATTTTTTTTGTGCTCTGTCCCGCAAGTACGGAGTTTTTTTCTTGTTCAAAATTACCGTTATCGACTGAATAATTATCAATGTCGTAATCGATTTGTTTTAAATAATGACGATACAATTCGTTTAAGCTGTCTGTAGTGCCGAAATCTCTTGTAATAGAAGAAATTATCATCAGATTGTACAAACTTTCTGAAATTTCGTATTTGGCTCCAATTTCGTTAGCAATTTCAAAACTTTGCAAAAAGTAGTCCTTAGCTTCGGGAATTTCTCCCAATTCGAGCAAGTTTCTGCCTATTCTGGTAAAAGTATTGGCAACTCTTAACTTGTTATTAGTTGCTTCGTAGTGTTTAAGGACTTTTTGCAGCAAAACAATTGCGTCGTTGTATCGCTGTTGGTGGTGATAAATATCGGATAAGGTTAAATAGATATTAAAAATACCGTAGCCGTCGTCTTCTTCATTTCCGTAGCTTATGGCTACATCAATTGCTTCTAACGCATCATCAATTTGTTTAGTGTGGAAGTAATAAATCGCAAGATTTCCATAACCCAAAACTAAGTTGTATTTGTTGTTAGCTTTTTCGGCACTTTCGATGTACTTTTTAATATCCTTGATGGCGTTTTTATAGTTACCAATTGTTGCCCAAACGTGCGAGCGGTCGTTTAGTACCATCATTTTGCCGTATTCGTCGTCAATTTTGTCGAATAGTTTATATGCTTTGTCCAATAGGTCGAAGGCTTCGTTATTATTACCTTCAAAAATATTTACTTCTGCTTTGTTGATGTATGTATATGCTAACCCCGACAAATCTTTGGTTTTGTTGTAATAATATGCTGCCGAATCATAATAAATAAAGGCGCTGTCGTATTTGCCTGTTTCTTGCATAACCAAGCCCATATTGTTAAGGCAGTCGGCTATTCCTGTGGTATCGTTTGCAATACCGTACAACTCTATTGCCTTGTTGTAGTACATGTTGGCAGTATCGCCTTCGCCTTTAAAGAAATACAAAGCACCTATGTTTTTATTTGCAATGGCTTGCGCAAGGTGGTATTTGTTCTGCTTTGCCAAGTCCAAAGCCTTTTCCGATAGGCTATATGAAACGCTTCTATCAATGTTTCTGTATATTTCGGCATATTTATTCAAAGAGTCGGTTAGCTGCTGTGCTGATTTATTTTTATTTGCATCGATTATTGAATCGACAATGCGATGGTTTTGCGATGTAGCCGATATGCAACAAATAATAAGCAAGAGTGATATTATTAACTTCGTTGTTTTCATCATATGGTAAAGTAATCTTTAATTCTGTCGTACAGGTCGTCGTGAATGAGTTTTACATTTCTGAGTTGCTCAATGCTTTTAAATCCGTTGTTGATGATACGGTAGTCGATTATAGCCTTTGCAGTGTAGTAGTCTAAGTAGGGATGTTTTCTCAACTGATCTATGGTAGCGGTATTGATGTTAAATTTTTTAACACCATCGGTGTTGACGCTGATATTTAACTCAATCTTTTCCAAAAACTCAGGCTTAAATCCGTAAACTTCCAACAATTGATTTTTATTGACGTAGCCACCCAACAAATTTCGATAGTTGATAATTCTTTTTGCAAAAGATGGTCCTATGCCCGAAAGTTTGACCAAAGATGCTGAGTCGGCGGAGTTTAGTTCTATTCTAATAGTATCTGAAACTCTGATATATTTTTGTTTCTTTTCGTATTTAGTGTAGTAAGTTTTTCTTTTTTTCTGACTTTCGGGAATTACGATATATGGCTCAAGAATTTGGTATTCAGTTGGTTTCAAACAATATATTTTTTTCAAATCTTCTTTTGAATAGAACCTGCCTCCTTTGGCTTCATAGTTTTTTATAACTCTTATTTGCCAATCGCTTAAACCCAATTCTGCCCATTTTTCTTCCGACATATTATTGGGATTAAACATAAAAGGATTTAGTTTTTGTTCGGAAAATGAGTAGTCGGGATAGTTGAAATCGAATTTTCTTTCGTTTGCATTTTTAATTGAATCACTTAAAAATGCTATTTGGCTCTGAAATTCAAATAATTCTTGCTTGAAGCTTTCATATTTATCTGAATTATCCTTGCTTTTTTTGCCAGACCAAAATGTAGGTAAAACAATAACAATTACTAAAATTAGCAATAATACGGCTATTCCGTAGCGTTCGGCACGGCTGTACCTAAAAAAGCCATTATTACTCGATTTCTTCACCCGATAAAATGAATAAGTTGTTTTAAAATTGTGTAAAAGCTGTAATATCAGATGTTTACAACAAATTATTCGTCAGTGTACGAATCGGGTTCGTCTTTAGGTTTTGTGTTCAGAACTTTTAAAAAGTAGTACAGTGCTACAAAAATAACAGTTCCTTCAACAGCAATCATAAAAATTAAAGCATCAATATCCATATGTTAAGTTTTTAAATATCACCGGTTTTTAAACGTTTTTTGTATGCTATACGTATTAGTACAGCAATAGATATAAATGTGAGAGTTAAGAGCAAGCGTGAAACATCTTGATAAAAAATGTTATTCACAATTTTACCTTTAAACAAAACATCGCCGGCATTAACTTGCGTGCCTTTATCTACAACAATTTGACAATTTTTTTGTACTTGGTACGACCTTGTTGAGTCGGAGTTTGAGTCGGTAACAGAAATATATGTTTTATTACCGACAGTTTCTATTTTATCGACAATTCCATCTGTTTCGGAATAAAAACTATCATTAAAATACTTGCGATTAAACTTTATATTTTTGTGAGTGATTTGTCCTATAATGCTTCCTTCGTCGAGTTCCCAACCTTTAATGCTTATTTTCGACCAATCGTCGTTTACGGGACGTATCGTCGAGGAGACAAACACTATTATTAATATGGTGGGTGTTATGTATTTCAGGACATATTTATAAATAATCGGAATTTTAACATCAGCTCCTTTATTTAGCTCTTTCCACCCTTTATTGACTCCGAATATCCACGAGAACAGTATTGCTTCTAACATTGCAAAAACCACGAGCGAAACCGTTCCAGCCCAATAATCGTATTCGTCGAATACACCTTGATAGAAGAAGAAAATAGTTGGCAATCCCAAAAGAAATACAATAACTCCAAAAACTACCGATGCTCTTTTTTGTGTAAAGTTAAACTCGTCTATTAAAAATGATGTAATAGGAGTTCCCATCGCCAAAGAGCTTGTTATACCGGCAAAGAAAAGTAATCCGAAAAACGACAATCCCGCCAGCACCGAAAATATAGGACCCCATTGTTGAAACAAGTACGGCATAACTCTAAAACCTAATCCAAATCCGCCCAAACTTGTAAGTTCAACAACTTTGTCCAATCCAAAGTAGCCAATAGCAATAGGAATAATTATTGAGCTTCCTAATACTATCTCGACAAACTCGTTAATCCATCCTGCACTCAGAGCGTTTAAAGCAATATCGTCTTTTTCTTTAACGTACGAGGCAAAACATTGCACAGTACCCAAACCCAACGACAATGTGAAAAATACTTGTCCTGCTGCTGCCAACCACACCTTAGGATTAAGCAACGATTCAAATTGCGGTTTCCACAAAAAGTTTAAACCTACCGTACCGTCGAACAAAGCACCGGATTTACCGGCTTTTAGTGTTATCCCTTTAACGGCTAAAAACAGTCCGAATATGATTAATAAAGGCATCATGATTTTGGCAGCTTTTTCTACACCACCTTTCAATCCCTTGCTCAAAATAAATATATTTAGTATTAAACAAAGAGCAAAGAAAACTATACCTTCGTAAGGAATGCCAGATGCTGTGGTGGTGAGGTCTGTATAGTCGGCAAAGAAATTAGACACTTCTACCGATGACATACCTTTAAATGTCCCGACTACAGAGTGGTATACCCACGATAAAGACCAACTTTCGATATAGCAATAATAGGCGGCAATAGTTAAGTTTGAAAAAATTCCGAAAACTCCGACGTACTTCCACAGAGGCTTATTATTTAGCTTATGAAGAGCAAATGGAGCCGTGTGATAACCGGACTGTCCGCCGTATCTACCAATAGTCCATTCAACAAAAAGTAGCGGAATACCTAATAGCAAAAAGCAAACTAAGTACGGAATTATAAAAGCTCCGCCACCGTTTTGAATTGCTTGCATTGGGAAACGTAAAAAGTTGCCCAAACCAACTGCGTTGCCAGCCATAGCTAATATCAATCCCACACGAGAGCCCCACGAATTTGTGTTTTGAATTTTTGTCATGGTTTTAATTTTTTAATAATGATATGCCTATACCGCAATTTAAACACTGTTTTTTGTTGCAATAAAAATTGTTCAATTGAATTAAAGCCTGGCTGTCGGCTGCTGTTTTTACATCTATTCCCATAGCTTTAAACTTCCTGATTAGCGAATTGTTTTCGGCTTTTAACTCTTCCAATAGCGAAATAGGAAAATTAAGTTTTTGGGAGATGTTTTTTCGTTTGTAATAAACAAATAGAAAAGGAACTAACAGATTTATAATCAGTAAGTTTGCAGATGATTTGCCCAATCTTTTGACCTTATTGGTAGAAATTTTATCAAAAACGTAATGATTATCCCAATATGAAGAAGATTTTACGTCGAAAAACTTATAATAATCTTTTATGTTGCTAATTTCAGCCAATTCTGAAATACTGCCTTTGGCTTGATGTATCAGAGCTGCAAGTTGTGTGAGTCGCAAAGTTGGGAAGTTTTCGGGATGCAAACGCATAAACTTCCACAAACCTGCATCTATAGGTTTTAAGGAAAACTTATGTTGCAAAAATTTATATTCCTTATATAAATCTTGCGGATATTTATCCTTAAAATCGGGTCGTAACAAACCGGCTTGCCCGAGTATCATCGCTTCTATTTGAAATAAGTCGTCGGAATGTTTGAGCAAATAATTGTACGGCAACGACTGTGCAAGCATTTCAAAAGCCTGTTGGTTTACTTTAAAACCCATATTGTAAGCTAAAAGTTTGTAAAAAGTAACAGCCCAGTCGTTATTGGTTTGCGTAAGGTATAATTCAACAAGCAAGGATTTTCGTTGCAAACGTTCTACTAATAAGCGCTGTAACCACATTTGGAGTTCAAATTCGCCGACTGTACCAATTAAATTCTGACAGGGTATTTGTGTGTTCGAAGTCATAAATTCCAAATACCTTTGCCATGATTTTTCTGCAACATAGTTTTTAAGCTCAAGGGTTGGTATTATGGTTTTATCTTTTCGTCGCACGTCGGCGTTGTGTTCCCAAACAACGTGTAGGATAGTGTTGTCGTACTGCGAGTCTTTATCATGCTTGTGCAAAAACCAATCCGAAGAATTTACATGAACTTCTACGTTTCCTGCCCACAAGGTATCGCCAATTTTTATTTTGGCATTAAAAAAATCGGGACCTGAATCTGAATTTTTGTAACCAACATGAACAACATCGAAACTTGTTCCGTCAACTAAGTAGCTGTTGGGGTCGTACAGGCGGTACTGCCACAAATAGTATATGAATTCCTCGGTCATATTTAACAAAAATAATATTCTTTTATAAAAAATGTACAAAAATTGTATAATTTTGGAGTCAAGAAAATATGCTATTATGAGATGAATGGCTTTTAGCCGTTAGCTGTTAGCCATTAGCCGTTGGCAATGTATAATGAGCAACTATCAATTACTCATTGTTAATTGTTAATTGCTAATTGTAAACAGCCAAGAGCCCCGAAACTTCGGGACTAAAAGCCAAAAGCAAATTTAAATAAATATGAAAATACTAAAATCATTATTCTTATTCGTTTGTTTGATGTTTGTAATAATTGCTAATGCTCAATTACAACAAAACAAAATTGATCCTAAAACCACCTTTCAAAAATTTTCAACTTTAATACAATTAATCAATTATCAGTATGTAGAAACTGCAGATGTTGAAAAACTTACAGAAGATGCAATTATAGCAATGCTAAAAAGCTTAGATCCGCATTCTATATATATTTCTAAAAAAGATGTTCAAAGAGTAAACGAACCTTTGATAGGTAATTTTGAAGGTGTTGGGATTCAGTTTCAAATTTATCAGGATACAATAATAGTAATAGCTGCTATTCCTGGTGGACCTTCCGATGAGTTGGGAATAATGTCGGGCGACAAAATTGTAAAAATAAATGATGAGTTGGCAGTTGGCGAGAAGATAAACAACAAATTTGTTTTTGACAGACTTAGAGGTCCTAAGGGCTCTTACGTCAAGATTTCAATTGTCCGACATGGCGTCGATGGACTAATCGATTTTAACATAAAACGCGACAAAATACCCTTGAATAGTATAGATGCCGCTTATAAAATCAACTCCGATATTGCTTACGTAAAGCTTTCGCGCTTTGCACGCAATTCTGTCATCGAATTTAAGGAGGCGTTAAAGCCTATGATAGAAGAAGGTGTGGATAAATTGATTTTAGATTTAAGAGGTAACACTGGCGGATATTTGGATGTAGCCTACAATCTTACCGATGAACTTTTGCCTTCCGATAAACTCATTGTTTATACATTGGGTGAAAAAATGCCGCGACAAGATTTTACTTCAAAAGGCGGAGGTATATTCGAAAAAGGTAAATTAATAGTTCTAATAGACGAAGGTTCGGCTTCGGCTTCCGAGATTTTGTCGGGTGCTGTGCAAGATTGGGATAGAGGTATTATTATAGGAAGACGTTCGTTTGGGAAAGGGTTAGTGCAGAGACCGTTCTTACTACCCGACAGCTCTATGGTCAGGATTACTACTGCTAAATATTTTACACCTTCGGGAAGATGTATTCAAAAACCTTTTAAAGGTGTGGATTATCGCAAAGAGATTACCGAAAGGCATAAACATGGCGAAATGGTTCATGCCGACAGCATTAAGTTTCCCGATTCGCTAAAATATTACACCAATAACAAACGTTTAGTTTACGGTGGCGGCGGTATTATGCCCGATTATTTTGTGCCTATGGACACCACTTTTTCGTCAAAATATTTGATAGATATTTCCAGAAAAGGCATACTCAATAATTTTGCTTTGCATTTTGTTGATAATAGCAGAGAAGAACTTCTGAAAACTTATTATAACGATGATGATTTTATCAAAAATTTCCCCGAGCTAAACGATGATTTTTTAGATAAGTTTGCTACCTACGCAGAAGAAAAAGGAGTACCACGCAACGATAAAGATATTGAAACATCGAAAAAATATATTTACAATGTTTGTAAAGGCTTAATTGCCAGAAACTTATTTGAAATAAATTCGTACTATAAGTCCATTGCCGAACAAGATGATGTTTTGCAAAATGCAATAGAAATCATACAAAGCGATTGGGCTTTTAAAAAATTAAATTAATAACTTAAAAATCTAAGATATGAAAAAACTACAAACCAAATATATGGGATTAACTTTACAAAGTCCCTTAATAGTCGGAAGTTCAGGACTTACCAAGTCGGTAAAAAACATTAAAGAATATGCTGCAGCCGGAGCAGGTGCTGTTGTTTTGAAATCCCTTTTTGAAGAAGAAATTTTGCAGGAAATTAACAAGCAAATAAATAATCTCGATAGCAATCACGATATCACCACAGCCTACGATTATATCAGCAATTACAGTCGTATGCATCATGTAGAAAGCTATATGGATTTAATAAGAACCTGCAAAAAGGAAGTTGAGATTCCAATTATTGCAAGCATAAATTGCGTGTCAGCCGGCGATTGGATGGAGTTTGCTTCGAAAATGCAAAATGCGGGAGCCGATGCTCTTGAACTAAACATTTTTATTTTGCCTAACGATTTTTCTAAAAGTTCAGCTGATATTGAAAAAATCTATTTCGACATTTTGGTAGGAGTTAAGAAAAATGTTAGTATTCCGGTTTCTTTAAAGTTAAGTTCGTACTTTTCGAGTTTTGCCAACACCGTTCAAAAGCTGTCGTGGAGCGGAGCCGATGCTATAGTGCTATTCAATAGGTTTTATTCGCCCGACATCAACATAAATGATTTTACGGTCAAACCAACCAATACTTTTAGCACTCCCGACGAAATTCATAACACTTTGCGATGGATTGCAATACTTTCCGGTGAAATCAGGTGCGATTTAGCCGCAACCACAGGCGTACACTCATCGGAAGGTCTTATAAAAGCTATGCTTGCGGGAGCCAACGCTGTTCAAATTGTAAGCGTTTTGCACAAAAAAGGTGCACAGGTTATTACCGATATCAATAATGATTTACAAAAATGGATGAGCGACAATAAATTTGAAAGCACTTCCGATTTTATTGGTAAGATGAGTTATAAAAACCTTAAAAATCCTGCTGCCTACGACCGTGTGCAGTTTATGAAGCATTTTGCCGGAATTGAGTAATTGTTGTAGTTATGCGAACACCACCGTATTTAAAGACCAACGATACAGTCGCTATTGTAGCGCCAGCAGGCAATATAGCCAATATTGACATTGACAGAGCTATTGACATCATTAAAGGTTGGGGACTCAATGTTGTTGAAGGTAAACATTTACGCGAAAGTTATTTCAAGTATTCGGGAACTGTCCAGCAGCGTGCTTCCGACTTGCAATTTATGTTAGACGACCCAAACATTAAGGCTATATTTTGTGCCCGAGGCGGATACGGAACAATTGAAGTTATTGATAATTTAAAATTCGATGTTTTTGTTAAAAATCCGAAGTGGATTGTAGGCTACAGCGATATTACAGCGTTGCATGCTCACATAAATAATGTTTTACAAGTTGAAACCATTCACGCCATTATGCCTTCGCAGTACAGCAACCCCGAAGCCGAAGAAGCCGTCAATGCTCTTAAAGATGCGTTGTTTGGAGAGCCTGTTGCCTACAAAATTGAAAGCAGCTTATTCAACAAAAAAGGTGAAGCATATGGTAGCCTTACGGGTGGAAACTTATCGGTATTGTATGCGCTTAATTCAAATCCTGAAGATGCTCCACAATTAGACAGCATTTTGTTTATGGAAGACGTTGGCGAACATTTGTATCACATTGACCGAATGCTCATTAATTTTAAAAGAAGTGGTAAACTGTCGCGTTTTAAGGGAGTTATTGTCGGTGGATTCACCGATTTAAAAGAAGATGAAAAAACTTTCGGTAAAAACGTTAATCAGATTATTCTGCAACACCTTGAAAATTACGATATTCCCATCTGTTTTGATTTTCCGGCAGGACACTTTTTTCGCAATATGCCTTTAATTATGGGTAGAAATATCACACTTAGCGTAAAAAAAGATTTTTCTGAAATCATCTTCGATCAAAAAGAAGGCGACGAAAAAATAAAACTTTCTAATACTATAAAGCCGATTATTAAATACGTTCTGTACTTTTTGGCATTTTTTGCCATAATAGGTTTGCTGTTTACTTTTTTTAAATTTTTAGCAAGATAATGGCTAAGCATAACATACTTGGCGAAAAAGGCGAAGATATTGCCGTTGACTATTTGCAGCAGAAAGGATATTTGATTTTATTCAGAAATTGGCGATACAAGCACTACGAAATTGATATCTCCAAAGTGTGTAAACGCTCTTTGAGCCGAAGGTAGCCGAGCTTGGCGACAATCTTCTCTTTTGTAACCTTGGAAGAACGGACATCTATAAAGGATT
>JAQVEX010000002.1 GCA_028697555.1 Lentimicrobiaceae bacterium
ATAAAGAAATCATCGGATTTGGCTTGTAAAATAGCTGTAGAATACGGAAGAAATGCCGTTAAAATTGCTACACAACTTGTAAACTCAGGTGTTGCACACAAACCCGAAGACGTTAACACAGTTATGCGTACAGGATTTTTCCATGCTTATGGACCTATAAATGAGTATTTTGGATAGTGGTTGGTGAATGGTGAGTGGTGAATGGTGAGTGGTGAGTGGTGAATGGTGAGTGGTGAATGGTGAGTGGTGAGTGGTGAATGGTGAGTGGTGAGTGGTGAGTGGTGAATGGTGAGTGGTGAATGGTGAATGGTGGTTAGTGATTGGGGTAAGTTCTGAGTTCTGAGTTCCGAGTATTGAGTCTCCAAACTCATAACTCCTGACTCCCGACTCCTGACTCAAAACTAACAACACACCCATCACTCATCACTGACCACCAACCACCGACATTACAATCGTGTAACAGCTTCAACAAACAATTTATTGAGTCTATCTTCGGCTGTTTTTGCGACGTCAACAATTTCGCTTAGCGAAACTTTTTCAAGTTGTTCGGGTATGCACATATCCGTTATTACCGATATTGCGGCGCAAGGTAAGCTACAATGGTTGGCAACAATAACTTCGGGTACTGTTGACATTCCTACGCCGTCGGCTCCAATCAGACGCAAAAACTTGTATTCGGCTTTTGTTTCCAAATTCGGACCTGCTAAAGCAACGTAAACGCCTTTGTGTAGTTTTATGTTATTTTCAGTCGCTAATTCTTCAAATAAACTGTTGATTTTACTGCTGTACGGCTCGCTCATATCCGGAAAGCGAACACCCATCTCGTCGATGTTTTTACCTGTCAAAGGATTATCCGGAAGTAAATCTATATGGTCGGTAAGAAGCATTAAATCGCCTTGGGTATAGTTGGGATTTAAGCCACCGCAAGCGTTTGAAATAAGCAAATACTTTATCCCCAACAATTTCATAACTCTGACAGGAAGAGTTATTTCTTGCATTGAATATCCTTCGTAGTAATGAAATCTGCCTTGCATGGCAAGAACGTATTTGTCGTTTATTGTTCCGTATATCAGTTTACCTTTGTGCGTTTCGACGGTTGAAACAGGAAAATGAGGAATATCGCCGTAATTTATCTCTTTTTCAATGCTAATGCTGCTAACCAAACCACCCAAACCCGTTCCTAAAATAATACCGATTTCAGGTTTTGTAATCCCATTTTCAAATAAGAAATTTTTTGCTTCTAATGCTTTGTTGTACCAATCCATTTTTAATATGTTTTTTATTTCTGCTAAAGTAGTAAATAATGCAGAATAATAATAAAATAAAACCTTTAAAAATGTTTTCATTATCGAAATTTTGTAAATTTGTTGTGTGTTAATTGTTTAGCCAAAAAATGTGTGTTATGAAAAAAATATTATCACTGTTAATCACGATTACCATATCGTTAAGCGTCTTTTCGCAAGATTTTTGGACTCCTATTCAAGTTCCTAATGACGAGTATGTATTTTCAGTTGGTGTTACAAAAACAGGCGTAACCTTTTTAGGAACAGATACTAGTTTTTACAAATCTTACGATGATGGACTAAATTGGACTAAAATTGATTTGGAAATATATGAATTCCATGATGTTTTTATTGATAAAGACGATAGGATATTTGTACTTGCAACTGACACCGATATTTTTTCATTTGTTGTGTATTATTCTTTAGACGGAGGTAATGAGTTTGCCAAAATTCAGGTTCCACACGAATACATTTATTATTATAATAGGAAGATATATGTTAATGATTCAAGCATTTACATTTTTGGCAATAATATTGTTAAAAAAACATTTGATTTTGGCGCAAATTGGTCAGGTTCGGTTGTTTATCATATCCCCAATCCAGCACCGGGAAGTACCTTGTCTTTTAGGAAGATGTTAGAAAATAAAGATGGAGAATTGTTTTTATTTGATTCTTTGCCCACTGAGTCAGGTAAAGTAGCTGTCTTTAAATCCGAAGATAAGGGAAATACATGGGATGTTTTGAAGAAGTTTACAAGTAGTGGCTATATAATAGATATGGCGTTTGACTCTGAAGAAACACCTTATGTACTATGTTCAAGCAGTTTATATTATTTTGATAAAATGGCTTCTGTTTGGAAAAGTTATAGCTTGCCATTTCTTTGGAGCTGTTCATTAGCTATTGATATTAATGACGTTATCTACATTACAGAGAATTTCACAGGAGCTAATGTGGCAAAATCTACAGATGGAGGAGAAAGTTGGGAACTTATTTATAATAACACAAATCAAACATTTGAACTTGAGAACTTGTATATTTCGCCTAACGGCTACCTGTACGTGTATAACAAGCTTTATAAAAGTGCAAATAGGATTTTTGAACCTGTTCAAGTTGAAATAAACAATTGCTCAGAATTTTCCGTTTATCCTAATCCGGCGACAAATATTATAAATATCGACTCCGATCAATTTCTAAATAAAGAAATAAGTAGCGTAGTAATTACCGATATAAGCGGCAGGCAAATGAAGGTGAACTCTGTAAACAACGCTCAGATTGATATTTCAAACTTAAATGAAGGAACTTATATAATTACCGTATTGGCAGGAAATAAAGTTTACAGAAGCAAGTTTTTGGTAATGCGATAGAAATATTATCAGTTCCTTTTTCTTTCCAATAAAGCAATAATATTAGGCAATTCGAACTCCAAATTCGGTGTAAAAACATTTTTACCGATGTTTTCTTTCAGTTCGTTTACGTTCCAAAATCTGCCGTCTTCAACGTGTTTTTTGTTTGGGATTATGTTTCCATCGTAAAAAGTTAAAAAACTGAATACCATTTCGGACTCATTAATGTTATTCCATACGTACTTGGCAATATGTTTCGGCTCGAAGTTTTTGAAGTTAAGTTCTTCAGCAGCTTCACGTTTAAGTGCTTGCTCTATTGTCTCGCCAAAACTAACGTGTCCGCCAATTGCAGTGTCCCATTTGTTGGGTTCAACTTGGCAATTGTGTTTTCGCTTTTGCAGATATAGTTGGTTTTTAGAATTAATAATATGCGTATGAACAACAGGATGCAAGTATTTTTTATCGGTGTGAGCCACATTGCGACTAACTTTGCCAATTATGTTTCCTTCTTCGTCAATCCAAGGTAGCCATTCAATGTATCTGTTTCGTATTTTAACCCAAACAAATTGTATTACCAAGTATGCTCCCAACATTATGTATAACAGCACTCCCGAAATAAAAGCCCATGCTTCTTGCGACATAAAAAATGCTGAGTACAATATCAAAATACTGTGTGCTATTATTATCCAGAAAAATACTCGCAGCTGTACTATTATATTTTTTTGGACGGAATTATCAAAATTGACATTGTTACCAAGCAAGCGTTCGGAATATTTGAGCATGATGTTATGCTTGCTAAAAGCAGAAATTCCTATAAGTACAGCAAGAAT
This sequence comes from Lentimicrobiaceae bacterium, assembly GCA_028697555.1. Taxonomy (NCBI): domain Bacteria; kingdom Pseudomonadati; phylum Bacteroidota; class Bacteroidia; order Bacteroidales; family Lentimicrobiaceae; species Lentimicrobiaceae bacterium. Next base: position 3,457 of record JAQVEX010000002.1, read on the forward strand.
AAGATTGATGAAGAGCGGTTTGAGTTTAAAGAAAATTACGTTGTCGAATATTAATGAAACAATTCCGAAAGCACATAGTAGCGCTGTATCAAGAATAACAAACTTATCCCAGCGTTTTTCTTTAAAGTAAATAAAAAACAGTTGAACAATACCAAAGATAACGGCAACGATAATCCCTATTTGCGGCGACCAAATGGCATCGACCAAAATAAACACCAACAAAGGCAATAAACCCGGCAATAATTTTTTTAAAATCTGCATGGTTCTTATTTCAAAGTGGCTTACATTTTATTTGGCGTAGCTAACGGAGCGTGTTTCTCTGATTACAGTAATTTTAATTTGTCCCGGGTAGGTCATCTCGTCCTGAATTTTTTTAGATAGCTCTATTGCTACGTTATTAGCTTCGTTATCCGAAATTTTGTCGGCTCCAACAATAACTCTAAGCTCTCTACCGGCTTGTATAGCGTAAGTTTTAACAACTCCCGGATACGACAAAGCAAGTTCTTCCAATTTATTAAGTCGTTGTATGTAAGCATCAACCACTTCTCTACGTGCACCTGGACGTGCTCCCGATATAGCATCGCAGGTTTGAACAATAGGAGCTATAAGCGTTTCCATTTCAATTTCGTCGTGGTGAGCACCAATAGCGTTGCAAATATCGGCAGATTCTTTGTATTCTTTTGCCAATTTCATACCCAATATTGCGTGTGGCAGTTCGGAGTCGTTGGTATCGGCGACTTTGCCAATATCGTGTAGAAGTCCGGCTCGTTTGGCTTTTTTAGCGTTCAAACCGAGTTCTGCAGCCATAGTAGCACAAAGGTTAGCAACTTCGCGTGAGTGTCGTAGCAGATTTTGTCCGTACGACGAGCGATATTTCATCTTACCTATAAGGCGAACAAGTTCGGGATGTAGCCCGTGTATTCCCAAGTCAATGGTTGTGCGTTTGCCTATTTCAATAATTTCTTCTTCAACTTGCTTTTGGGTTTTAGCCACAACTTCTTCAATTCTGGCGGGGTGAATTCTGCCGTCGGTAACAAGTTTGTGCAGCGAAAGGCGAGCTATTTCTCTACGCATTGGGTCGAAACCCGAAAGTAAAATTGCGTCGGGCGAGTCGTCGATTATTATTTCAACGCCTGTAAGCGCTTCTAATGCTCTAATGTTTCTACCCTCTCTACCAATAATTCGCCCTTTAATTTCGTCATTATCAATGTTAAAAACCGAGACTGTATTTTCTATAGTCTGTTCGGCGACATTGCGTTGAATAGTCTCGATAATGATTTTTTTCGCCTTGTTGTTGGCTGTTTGTTTAGCTTCTTCAACAATTTCGTTGAGTTGGTTTGCAGCATGTAGGCGTGCTTCTTGCTTTAAGCCCTCAATAAGTTGCTCTTTTGCTTCTTCTGCCGATAAACCCGAAATAATTTCCAATCTGTCGATATAGTCTTTGTGAGCTTTTTCTATATCGATTTCCTTACGCTTAATAGCATCGGTTTTTTGCTGTAAATTTATTTCTTTTTCGTCAAGTTCTTTCGACTTTTTATTTACTTCGTCGAACTTAACCTTAAAATCTTCCTGACGCTTGTTAAGCGATTGCTCTTTTTGTTTGATTCTGTTCTCAGCTTTTGAAATATTGCTTTCTTTTATCTGAAACTGCTTTTCTTGCTGAGTTTTAAGGTGCAAGAGTTCTTCTTTTATTTCAAGTTCTTTTTTCTTAACAATAATATCGGCTTCTTTATTAGCTTCGTTAATTATATTTTGGCTTTTTTTCTCTATGCTTTTACGTATAATATACATCGATATTATTACTCCTATAAGCACTCCTATAGCTCCTGCGATGATAATAATGGTTGTTGTCATATTTATATATTTATTTATGCAACAATACCAGATAAAAAAAACCCGCATCAATTTGCATTTAGGAAACCCCTAAATATATAAGTTTAAGGCTACATCTAACTTTCGGACGTCCAACGCTTCGGTACAGAAGATCTTTTTCAAGATTAAGGCCTGCCCTAGAGTTAAATAGTTTCGCCTTTAGTTGAAAGTGTGTTGAGCTTCCAAATGGATTGAATTAATGCGGGTATAAGTTTATTTTCAAAGAACGTATAATATGTATTTAAGCAGTTAAACTTTGGTCAACAAGTTTTTCTAAATCTTTAATTTTTGGAGACAATTCATTAGTAATAAATAAATTCTCTTCTTCTGTTTTTAACGATTTAGACGCAAAATGTATAGCTGTCATAGCTAACAGATCTTGCATATCGTCGTGTCTTGCATTTTTTGAGTAGTAGTCAATTAAATTTTCTACTTCAACGGCAGCACGTCTTATAAAGCTCTCTTCTTCAGTGCTAGAGGCTTTCAATCTATATGGTCTGTTATTTATATGCAAATTTACAACTATATTTTTTTTCATTGTATTTTGTTGTTGTTTATCTGTTCAATACATATATCAAGTTCCCGTAATAATTCGTTTATCCTTTTTTTTACAATTGCCTTGTTCCCTTTATCCGGTATTGATTTTGCTAATGTTAGTATTTTATATTTATCTTCTAAGTTTTTATTGTTTTGTTCTAATTCCGTTAATTTTAATTTTGCATCTTCCAATTCTTTTTTTGTTTGACTAAGTTCGGCTTTTGCATCTTCGTAACTTAAAATTAAGTTGTTTATTTTTACCGTCAGCCTAAAAAATGAATCAGTAAAGTTGCTCATTCTAAAAAATTTTATCGCATTAAATTAATAATACTTATTGCAAAGGTACTATTTTTTTATTTCTTTTTACAATTGGGTTGAGAAATTTCAAAAATTTTAGCTTTTGGCTGTTAGCCTTTGGCTTTTGGCTGAGTTTAGCTAAAACTCAAAACTCCTGCTTCCATCTTCATTTATTCGTATATCGACACTAATGGCGTTTGTTGGGATAAATTCTTTCCCCTTTTGCGACCATTCAATAAAACAATAATTATCGCTTTGCAAATAATCGTGAAAACCTATACTGATTAGCTCTTCGGGTTTATTTATTCTGTATAGGTCAATGTGATATATCATTTGGTTGATAAGGTCGGAGTGGTATTCGTTTATGATTGCAAAAGTCGGACTGCTGACATTGTCTCTAACTTTTAAAACTTCGCAAATAGCACTAATAAAAGTAGTTTTACCGCTCCCCATTTCGCTATCGAAAGTGAAAATCCTGTGGTCGTCGTGTTTTTTTAGCAAAGCTTCGGCAATATTTTGTAAATCGCTCGTTGAGTTTGCCTTGTAAATTTCTTTTTCTTTCATTTTGTTTATTTTGCTTTTAAAATTGCAAACGGGATTAAAACTTCTTCAAGCGATATACCGCCGTGTTGGAAAGTGTTCCTGTAGTAGTTTACGTAGTAATTGTAATTATTGGGATAAGCAAAAAAGTTATTATTCCGGCAAAATACAAATGTGCTACTTACGTTAGTTTTCGGCAAAAATGCATCGCCGGGCTTTTTTATTTCAAATACTTCGTTATTATTATACGATAAATTTTTTCCAGTCTTGTATCGCAGGTTTGTGTTGGTGTTTTTATCGCCAATAATTTTAACCGGATTATTAACTTTAATAGTTCCGTGATCGGTTGTGAGTATTAAAGGCACATTTTTGGAAGATAAAAACTTGACAATATCGTGCAACGGCGAGTGATTGAACCAGCTTTGAGTAATTGAGCGATAAGCAGTTTCGTTGTCGGCTAATTCTCTAATGACTTCCATTTCGGTTCTGGCGTGCGAAAGCATATCAACGAAGTTGTAAACAATAACGTTAAGCTGATTTGAAAGTAGATTTGGCAAGTTGTCAATCAATTTTCTCCCCGATGTTAAATTCAAAACCTTGGTGTACGAGTAACTAATGTTGTATCCGTGTCGTTTAAGGTATTCGGCAAGCAGTTCACTTTCGTAGTTGTTTTTCGTGTCATCGTCGCCTTCGTTTACCCAATATTTCGGATATTTTTTCTCGATTTCGCTTGGAAGTAGTCCGGCAAAAAGCGAATTGCGTGCATATTGAGTAGTTGTGGGCAAAATACTATAATAAATATCTTCCGTTTCGGTGCGATAATATTGTTCGAAAATCGGTTGTAACACTTTCCATTGGTCGTATCTAAGGTTGTCTATCAAGATGAAAAACAATGGAGTGTTATTATCATTTAGCAATGGAAATACTTTTTCTTTAAGCAACAGGTGCGACAATACTGGTCTGTCTTCGGCTTTGCCGTTTATCCAGTTTAAGTAATTATTTTCGTAAAACTTACAAAAAACCTGATTTGCTTCCGATTTCTGCATCTGAAGAATTTCCTGCATAGGGTTGTCGGTAGATTTACTCAATTCCAACTCCCAAAAAACCAATTTTTTGTACACTTCTGTCCATTGATTATGGTCTAACTTAGGCGATATTTCAGTTCCTAAATTCTGAAACTGTTGTTGATATGCAAAAGTGGTTTTTTCGGAAATCAATCGTTTGTTTTCCAAATTCTTTTTCACACTCAGCAGTATTTGCTTAGGATTGACCGGTTTTATCAAATAATCGGCTATACTTGCGCCAATAGCATCGTCCATAATGTGCTCTTCTTCGCTTTTGGTAATCATTACTACAGGCAAATTAGGAAAATTTGCTTTGATAATCGAAAGCGTTTCTATTCCCGACAAACCGGGCATATTCTCATCTAAAAACACAATATCAATATTGTTTATGCTTTTAAGTTTGTCAACACCTTCGTCGCCATTGTTAGACGTATGCACAGTATAACCTCTTTCCGTTAAAAACAGAATGTGCGGTTTAAGCAAATCAATTTCATCGTCAATCCATAAAATAACACCGTTATCCATAATATATTTGTTTATTGTTTAATTTTGTTTTTCTGAGTACTTTTGCGGTTGAGTATTTTTTATAATAATGCAGAAAAAGTAAAATTATTGTTTTTCCACGAAAGTAAAAATAAACTTAACAAAAATTATGATTTCCCACAAACCAAGTACATTAAAACTGTTTAACGATCCGGTACATGGCTTTATAACAGTAAAAGATAAATTTGTTTTAAATCTGATAGACCATCCGTATTTGCAACGTTTGCGAAGGATATCGCAGTTGGGAGTTGCCAATTTGGTGTATCCTGGAGCTTTGCACACCAGATTTCATCATACATTGGGAGCAATGTATTTAATGCAAATGGCTTTAGATGTTATTATTGCAAAAGGCAACGATATTAGCAGCGAAGACTACAGAGCAGCCATGTTGGCTATTTTGTTGCACGATGTCGGACACGGACCTTTATCGCATAATTTGGAACATGCTTTTTTGCCAAATCTGAGCCACGAAGATATTAGTGTTTTGTTTATAAAAAAGCTTAACAAGCAATACGACGGCGAGTTAGACGAGGCTTTAACGGTGTTTGAAGATAAGGCAGAATTGCCTTTTTTGCATCAGTTGGTTTCCGGACAGCTTGATACTGATAGGTTAGACTACATTAAACGCGATAGCTTTTTTACAGGCGTCAGCGAAGGACAAATAAGTACCGACAGAATTGTAAAAATGATGAATATCAGCGATAATAATTTAGTTATAGAACTGAAAGGTATTTACTCTATAGAAAAATTCATTGTCGCACGCCGATTGATGTATTGGCAGGTGTATTATCATAAAACAGTTTTGGCTGCTCAAACAATGATGTCAAATATTTTTGACAGAGCGAGGTTTTTGCTTTCTCAAAACTATAGTATTGATGCGCCTTCCAACATGCTTTTCTTTTTGAAAAACAATTTCAGTTTCGACGAAGTGCAAGATAACGACGAAATATTAAATAAATTTGCTTTGCTAGACGATAATGATGTATATCAGGCACTGAAAATATGGAGCACATGTAACGATTACGTTCTGAGAGAGTTAAGCTCAGGGTTGCTCAGCAGAAGACTTTTTAGAGTTGAAATTTTTGGTGATAGCGAAACCGAAACGGCAAATGAACGAATCAAAAAGATTAAGCAAAAGCTTAATATGATTAGCAGCGATGTTATTGATAGTTTTTGCGGAATAAATAAGATATCAAACAGTGCTTATAAGCTCGATGAAACAGGAATACCTATTATCGACAAAAAAGGAAAAGTGTCGGATATGAGCGAACTTTCAGATATGCTTAACATTCCTATTTACAATCATACCGTTACAAAAAGTTATTTGTATTACCCCAAGTGGTTAGTTGATTAAGCGGTATTACAAATGTAAGTCGTAGAGATTGTAATTTTATTTATTAATGTCCGATAAATGTCTTTAATCAAAAGGTTACTATTGGTGATGAGTGATGAGTGATGAGTGATGAGTGATGAGTGCAAATCACCATTCACCCACCACTGACCACCAATCACCATCCACCACAAAGCAACCCTCTTTTTCAAGGTTTTATCAGACAGTTATGAATTTTATTATACTTTTGCAATTCTTATCTCAATAAATAGTTAGTGCTCAGGATAAAAAAAATAGATTGGTACATCATTAAAAAGTTTTTGGGAACTTTTTTTTATTCAATTATATTGCTAACGGTAATAATTGTTGTATTTGATGTTTCTGAAAAAATCAGCGACTTTATTGAAAAGAAAGCCACTTTATACGAAATAATTTTCGATTATTATTTAAACTTCATTCCCTACTTCGTCAACACTTTCAGTTCCTTATTTACTTTTATTTCGGTTATATTTTTTACGTCGAAAATGGCGTCGAGAACTGAGATAGTCCCAATACTTGGAGGAGGTATCAGCTTTTACAGATTTTTGTACCCTTACATATTAAGCGGATTGTTCCTGACTTTATTTTCGTTTTCGCTTATGAATTATGTTATTCCGCATACAAACAAGGGATTAAGAGATTTTGAAAAGAAGTATATTCACAATCCGTTTATTGTTCGAGAGTCGAATTTGCACATGCAAATTAAGCCAAATTATTTTGTTTATGTAGAAAACTATAACAATCCTTCTAGAATAGGTTACCGATTTTCTGCCGAGCAGTTTGAAGATGGCAGGTTGGTAGAAAGGTTTAAATCTGACGTTATTCGTTGGGATAGTGCCATAAACAAATGGGTTGTGAGCAATTACGAAATAAGGCATTTTTACGAAGACCACGAAACAATTAAAACAGGTAACAGAGTCGATACTCTCATGGGATTTTACCCTTCCGATTTTGTGTTGGATATTGAAGATGCAAAAGTGATGACTTACAGAGAGTTAAAAGAATTTATAAATAAGGAAAAATTAAAGGGGTCTCAGTTTGTTCAAAAATTTGAGGTTGAGCGGTACAAGCGAATAACTTTTCCGTTAGCTAATATTATTCTAACGCTGATAGGAGTCTCTCTCTCATCTCGAAAGGTTAGGGGAGGTATAGGAATACACTTGGGTTTGGGGATAGTTATTGCGTTTACTTACATATTTATACAGCAAGTTACAGGAGTGGTTGCTATATACAGCAAAACGCCTTTGTGGATAATAATGTGGCTACCCAATGTAATTTACTTAATATTAGCTATTTATCTGCTCAAAATAGCTCCCAAATAAGGTGTTTTTTTGCTCAAACTCCGAGAGTTTACCAATTTTGAGTGATTTGTCGAATGTGCCGTAAATGGCTGAACCGCTACCGCTCATGGCTGCGTACAGTGCGCCATTGTCGTACATACGGTTTTTTAATTCCTGCAAAACAGGATAAAGTTTAAAAATAGGAGTTTCAAAATCGTTGTGCAAATGGTTTTTCCATTCCGATACCGGCAAATCGGTTATTTGGGAAATATCGAAACTGCTTTTTTGGGGAGTAATCATTCCGTAAGCCGATTTTGTGCTGATTTTTATATTGGGAAAAACCAAAACAACCTGATAATTACTCAAATCAAGGTTAATTTCCGTCATCTCCGTTCCTGTTCCTGAAACTAAACAAGGTTTGTTTCTGATAAAGAAAGGACAATCCGATCCAATTTTTGAAGCGTAGTGTTGCAATTTATTTTCGCTACAATTCAGATTTAATAATGAATTTATAATTTTTAGAGTAAATGCAGCATCGGCAGAACCGCCGCCCAATCCGGCTCCAGAAGGTATGTTTTTATGCAGGTTTACAGAAAGAGGAGGTATATCAAAATCTTTTCTGAGCAGTTGTATTGCTTTGTAGCAAAGGTTTTCTTCAATATTATCATTGTCGATAGAAATACCGCTCATGCTGATATTATCCTTTTCGGAAACATTTATTTCCAAAATATCAACAAAGTTTATTGGAACAATACAACTGCTAATGTTGTGATATCCCGAACTCAGTTTTTCGGTTATTTGCAGACCAATATTTATTTTAGCATTCGGATATTTTATCATTGTTGTGGTATAATAAAACAAAAGGCTGCTAATGCAGCCCCTTGTCCTTGGTTAAAATTTATTACAACATAAACGGATAAGTGAAATCCGTAGCAGGTTGGAAGGTTTCTTTAATAGTACGTGGATTTGTCCAGCGTATTAAGTTAAGAGCACTTCCGGCTTTATCGTTAGTACCCGAAGCACGTGAACCGCCAAATGGTTGCATTCCAACAACAGCACCGGTTGGCTTGTCGTTTATGTAGAAGTTACCGGCTGCGTAACGTAATATCTTACTTGCAGTTTCAATAGCGTAGCGTTCGGTAGCAAATATAGAGCCTGTTAGTCCGTACGGAGATGTTTCATTACAAATATTTAGATATTCTTCGTATTTTTTATCTTCGTAAACATAAATAGTAATAACAGGTCCGAAAATTTCTTCTTGCATAGAAACGTAGTTCGGATTGGTTGTTTCAATAACTGTTGGTTCAACAAAATAACCTACTTTTTTATCACCCTTACCACCATATACTATTTTACAATCTTTCGATTTCTTAGCATTTTCGATGTATCCCATAATGTTATCGAATGAGCTTTCGTCGATAACGGCATTCATAAAGTTGCCAAAATCAGCAACATCACCCATTTTGATATTCGAAAGTTGTTCTAGCAATATTTGTTTAATTTCTGTCCACAATGATGCAGGAATGTACGCTCTCGATGCAGCCGAACATTTCTGACCTTGATATTCGAATGCTCCCCTAACTATAGCTGTAGCAACTTCTAGAGAATTGGCTGAATTGTGAACAAATATAAAGTCTTTACCACCTGTTTCGCCAACAATTCTGGGGTACGAAACGTAGTTGGATAAATTATCTGCAACACCTTTCCACAATGAGTTGAATGTAACGTTTGAACCTGTAAAGTGAATACCTGCAAGGTCTTTGTTTTTCAATATTTCTCCGCCTATAAGCGAGCCTGCTCCCGGAACAAAGTTAATAACGCCATCGGGTAAGCCTGCTTCTTTATATATATGCATCAAATTGTAATTCGATAACAAAGCTGTTGTAGCCGGTTTCCAAACTGTGGTGTTACCCATCATAATAGGCGACATGTTAAGATTTGATGCAATTGCTGTAAAGTTAAAAGGTGTAACTGCAAAAACAAATCCCTCTAATGGTCTGTATTCCATGCGGTTAAGCTGTGTTGAATCCGATTTAGGTTGGTCGGCATATATTTTCGATGCAAAATGCACGTTGTAGCGTAAAAAATCAATTGCTTCGCAAGCAGTGTCAATTTCAGCTTGATATACGTTTTTGCTTTGTCCTAACATTGTAGCGGCAAGCATTTTACTTCTGTATTTTTTCGAAATAAGTTCGGCAGCGCGTAGCATTATAGAGCTTCTTTCTTCCCATGGGAGGTTTTCCCATTCGGCTTTTGCAGCCATAGCCGCTCTTATCGCCATGTTTACTTCTTTTTCAGATGCTTTGTGGTATGTAGCTAAAATCTTTTTGTGGTTATGAGGCATTACCACTTTTCCGGTTTTACCGGTGCGTATTTCTTCACCGCCAATAATAATTGGAATATCGGTGGTTTCTTTGCTCATTCGTTTTAGTTCTGCTACCAAACTTTCACGTTCGGGACTACCTTTTGCAAATTGTAAAATAGGCTCATTATGAGGCTGTTCGAAGTTGTAATTTGAGTTTATCATAATTTTATAATTAAATTTTAATTTTTTTGCAAAGTTACAAATATTTTTGCATTGATATAAATAATTAATTTTTTGACAGTTTATATCGTATATTTTTTACTTTTGCGTAGTATATTGCAAACAGTTTTTGCATGAATTATTTCCACTAACAGAATTATGAAAATCATTATAGCAGGTGCGGGACAGGTTGGGGCTCATTTGGCTAAGTTATTATCGCAAGAAAATCACGATATTATGCTGATTGACGTCGATAAGGACAGATTGCAGGCAGTAAGCGAAAAGGTTGAGATATTGACATACGCCGGCAGTAGCATCTCTAAAAAAACTCTTACAGACGTTGAGGTTAGCAAGTGCGACTTGTTTATTGCCGTTACGCCGGAAGAATCGACTAATATTTTGTCGTGTATGCTTGCCTCTGAGTTGGGAGCAGTAAAGACTCTTGCTCGTATTGATAAAGACGAATATTTACACGGTGTCAATCAGGTGTTTTTTACAAAGCAAGGTGTTGATTCAATGATTTATCCTGAAAAAACTGCTGCTTTAGAAATTGTTGCTGCTCTTCGCAACCCTTGGACTAGGTCGTATTGGGAACTTCTTGACGGTTCTATCATATTGGCAGGTTGCAAAATCAGGAATAATGCTCCCATTTGTGGAAAAACTCTTGAAGAAATATCTAAAAAACGCAAATTATTTCACGTTGTTTCAATTAAGCGTAATAATAAGACTATTATTCCTTTCGGTAAAGATAAAATATTGCACAACGACCTTGTTTATTACGCTACGCTTAAAGAGCATTTCTTAAAACTCAACGAGCCTATGGGTAAAGAGACTTACTACGTAAAAAATGTTATCATTATGGGTGGAAGTCGAATAGGGGAGTGGGTTGCGCGATTGTTGGGTAATGATGTAAATGTTAAGGTTATTGAGATAAATCAGGCAAGAGCCGAAAAACTTTCGGAAGATATTGGGCAAAAAGCAACAATCTTGGTCGGCGATGGCTTAGATAATGAGCTTCTTGTAGAAGAAGGCATTGAAGGAACCGATGCCTTTATCGCAGTTACAGGAAATACCGAAGCCAATATTTTATCGTGTTTGGCTGCTAAAAATTACGGTGTTAAAAAAACTATTGCCGAAATTGAAAATCTTGACTTTATATCTATAGCTCAAAGCTTAGATATTGGTACTATTATCAACAAAAAACACATAGCAGCAAGCAAGATATATGAACTTTTGCTGAAGGCTGATGTTTCTAATTTTAAGTGTCTTAACTTTGCCGATGCCAATGTGGGGGAAATTACAGCACAGCCCGGTTCGAAGGTTACTAAAAGAAAAGTTAAGGATTTAAACTTACCTGCTGATTTTACGTTTGGAGCTTTAGTTAGAGAGGGAAAACCAATGCTTATAGATGGCGAAACGCAAATTAAAGAATGGGATCAAGTTGTAGTGTTTTTCTTTAATAAATCGCTAAAACAGGTTGAAAAACTATTCCATTAACAAGCGCAATGAAAAGTTTTAATTTCAGATTTGTACTAAACTTTTTGGGATTGCTTATTGTTTTCCAATCACTTATGATGTTAGTGATGGCATTTGTAGGCAAGCTACTTTTAGACGAAAGTTTTGTAGTTAGTAGTTTTTATTCTTCGGTAATAATAACATTGGCAACCGGACTGATTTTTCTGTTAGCAGGAAAAAGAGGTACTTCACTTGAAAATTCCATTAATGTCCGCGAAGGTTTTTTTATTGTTACTTTTTCGTGGATACTACTTAGTTTAACAGGTTTATTACCGTACTATATAAGCGGATTTATACCTAATTTTGTTGACGCTTATTTTGAAACTATATCGGGTTATACTACAACAGGAAGCACCATACTTAATAATATAGAAGAATTTCCTAAGTCGTTGTTATTATGGCGAGCTCTAACACATTGGATTGGAGGTATAGGTATTATTGTTTTTGCATTAGTTTTTGTGCCTCTTTTTGGCGGCTCTGCCGTTTCTTTGTTCAGAGCAGAAGTAAGCGGCTTTTTACCAAATCAAATCAAGCCGAGGGTTGCACAAGTTGCTAAAAGGCTTTTCGCAATTTATGTTGGATTTTCCTTGTTAGGTTTCTTTTTACTTTGGTTAGGTCCTATGGATGCCTTCGATGCAATAACACACGTTTTCGCTGCCATTGCAACAGGTGGGTTCTCAACCAAACAGGCGAGTATAGCGGCATTTAATTCATCTTATGTTGAATACGTTTTAATATTTATAATGTTTGTAGGCGGAACTAACTTTTCGTTGATGTTTTTGTCATTAAGAAATAAAAGTTTTAAACCGCTTGTCCGCGACCAAGAATTTAGGTGGTATTTTATTATAGCAATATCTTTCGCTGTTATTATTGCATTGTCATTGATTTTGCGAAAAATTATTCCTGATGTTGAATATGCTATTCGTACTTCACTTTTTAGTGTAGTGTCCGTTATGACAACTACAGGTTTTGCAACAGCCGATTATACTCTTTGGGGAACACCTTATTGGATAGTTTTCTTATTTCTGATGTTGTTTTGTGCTTCAGCCGGTTCAACATCAGGAGGAATGAAAATTTCTAGGCTTGTTATTATGCTTAAAAGCTTAGGAGTAGAGTTCAAAAAACAAGTGCACCCACAGGCTGTGTATACAGTGTTTTACAGCAAGCATCCTGTTCCAAAACCGGTGGTTTCGCAGGTCTTCAATTTTGTTTTTATTTATTTGTTTATTTTTGCTATAGGTGCTTTACTAATAAGTATTGCCGGTGTTCCTTTTGAAGAGGCTATTGGAGCATCTCTAACATCTATTAGTAATGTTGGTCCTGGTTTGGGAGCGAGTGGTCCTTGTGGTACTTTCGCTCACTTCAATGATTTCTCAAAAATTATTATGTGTCTGCTTATGCTTATTGGCAGGTTGGAAGTGTTTACGGTTCTTTCGTTATTTATCCCAAGTTTTTGGAAATAAATTTAATTATTACTGCCCGATAAAACCTTGAAAAAGGACATCATTCTGCGGCTTGTGTTAATTGCCTTTAGCCTTTAGCCTTTGGCTATTAGCCATTAGCCAAACTCAGCCAACAGCCAACAGCCAATAGCCAATAGCCAATAGCCAATAGCTAATAGCTAATAGCAATGACAATTTATAAAAGGTTAAAACCAAAAGTCGAAAAGGTTAGTCTACTTTAACAAACTTCTTCAGTTCTTTATCGTAGTTATAAATTCTACCCTCTTCAATTTGGTAGTACCAACCATATACGTTTAGCTCGCCTGCTTTAACTTTTTTTCGGATATACGGGTAATCCATCAAGTGTTTGATTTGCAGTACTACGTTAAGTTTTTCGGTGTAGGCTTCACGTTCTTCCAATTTCAACTTATTTTTGGCAATTTTTTTCTCTACACGTTCTTTCACGGGTCTCGCAAGTTCGAGCCAATTTCTGGTTTGGGGTAGTTTTTTCAACTCTTTATCTTTGTACAAAGCTGCACAACCGCCGCAATTAGAGTGCCCACAAACAACTATATTCTTTACTTCTAGCTGGTTTACTGCATATTCTATTACTGCAGATGTAGCAACATAAGTAACGGATTTTCTTTTGTAAAGAGGAACGAAGTTGCCAATGTTACGAACTACGAATAGCTCGCCGGCTAAGCTTTTGGTTAGCATGTGCGGAACCACACGCGAATCGGAGCAGCCAATAAATAATGTGTGAGGAGTTTGTTTTTCTTTTAATTCGTCGAAGAGGAGTTGATTGGGAACAAATTCCCGAGTGTTAAAATCGCGGATACCTTCCAATAAACGGTCTTTGTTGGTATCGGGTGTTGGGTTTGATGATGACGTTTCCATAAGCTTTATATTTTTTGGGTTGTTTTTTTGAGTTTGCGAATTTTTACATTTCGTTTTCCTATTGCCTGCTATGTGTAATAACGTCGCTCAATTTGTTTGGTTTTTTACTTTGAGATAAAAAAAGTTGTCTGTATTACTTAGACAACTTTTTTTAATCAAAGTAAGTCATAAATAAGAATTACGAACCTAACTGAAAGCGTTTCAGGTCGGTAACGGTAAAGTTCTTATCAATTCTTTGCAAGTAATCTTTAACGGAAACCTTAGCTTCGTTAATAAATTCTTGTTCCAATAAAGTGTTTTCTTTAAAGAATCTGTTAAGTTTACCCATAGCTATTTTTTCAAGCATTTCTTCGGGTTTACCTTCTGCTCTGGCTTGTTCTTTACCAATTTCAATTTCTCTGTCTATAGCACTTTGAGGGATACTGTCTTTATCAACTGCTAGCGGGTTCATTGCTGCAACCTGCATTGAAATGTCATTTCCAATTTGTTCAATATCATTTACATCTTTTTTGTTGAAACCAACTATTGCAGATAATCTGTTATCGAAGTGATTGTAGGCAGCGGTATAAGGGGCAGTAATGTGTTCGTAGTGAGCCAACTGCATTTTTTCGCCTGTTTTACCTATAAGATGTGTAACACCTTCTTCTACAGTAAATCCGTCAATTTTTATTTGAAGTAGTTCGTCCAACGATTTAGGTTGATGTTCAATTGTTGCATCGCTGATTTTGTTTGCAAAGTCGATAAAATCTTGATTTTTTGCAACAAAATCGGTTTCACAGTTAAGCATAATAACAGATGCAAATCCGTTGTCGGCTGTAGTTCTGGCTATAACAATACCTTGATTTGCGTCTCTGTCGGCGCGGTTTACTGCTACTTTCTGACCTTTTTTTCGTAGTATATCGATAGCTGCTTCAATATCTCCGTTAGATTCAACCAATGCTTTTTTGCAGTCCATCATGCCTGCTCCTGTTATTTTTCTGAGTTCATTAACTTGAGCTGCTGTAATATTTGCCATAATAGAATTTAAATTTTTAAGATTATACGTTTTTGTTTCAGAGGATTATTTTCTCTTGCTGATGTTTTTTCTGGTACGTTGTTTTCTAGAATCTTCTTCGTCGCCTTCGCCTCTAACGATTCTTTTGCGTTTGCCTCTTTCTTTTTTGCTGTCTTCCATATCGTCATCTTCATCATCGTCGAAGGTGCTTACTTTGGTATCGTCGTCTTCTACTTCAACTTCGTCTTCAATTTTATCTTTTTCAAGTTTTCTTTCGTTTTTACCTTCTTCAATTGCTTCAATCATTTTAGAAACTATAAGAGCTATTGATTTCGAAGCGTCGTCGTTGGCAGGTATTGGGAAGTCAACCAAATTTGGGTCGCTGTTGGTATCAACGATAGCAAATGTAGGTATTCCTAATTTTCTTGCTTCGTCAACGGCAATATGTTCTTTCATAATATCGACAACAAATAGCGCCGAGGGTAGTGTGTTAAGTTCGGATATTGAGCCTAAGTTTTTTTCTAAGTTAGCTCTTTCGCGTGTAATTTGTAGGCGTTCTCTTTTAGAAATACCATCAAAAGCCGGACTGTTCATCAATGCGTCAATCGACGACATTTTTTTAACGGCTTTGCGAATGGTTGCAAAATTAGTAAGCATACCGCCGGGCCATCTTTCGGTAACGTAAGGCATTCCTGTTGGTTTTACAAGTTCGGCTACTATTTCTTTTGCTTGTTTTTTAGTTGCTACAAACAAAATTTTTCTACCCGATTTAGCAATTTGTTTCATAGCTGCACTTGCTTCATCAAGTTTGGCTATAGTTTTGTATAAGTCGATAATGTGGATTCCGTTGCGTTCCATAAAGATATACGGAGCCATATTCGGATTCCATTTACGTTTTAGGTGACCAAAGTGGCAACCTGCATTTAATAATTCTTCAAAATTTGTAGATGTCATTTTTTATTCTTCAATTAATTAGTTTACATTCTGTTAATTTCAATTGGTAAGTAGCCATTATAGGGTCTTATCAATTTAGATACTAAACTTCCTTCAGCAAAATGCATATTAACGTTTACTAAATTGGAAGCGTTTACGAGCTTTTTTCTGACCGAATTTCTTTCTTTCAACCATACGTGGGTCGCGTCTGAGCATTCCTTTGGCTTTAAGAGCCGGACGTAATTCGGCGTCTTGTTCTATAAGGGTGCGAGCTATGCCCAAACGTAACGCTTCGGCTTGTCCAGTCATACCACCTCCTTTTATTGTAGAAACAACGTCGTATTTATCCAAATTTTCGGTAATTTGTAAAGGTTGCAGTATATTGTTTTGTAACATCGGGGTAGGAAAGTATTCTTTGTAATCTTTTCCGTTAACTGTAATACTACCGTTACCGGGTTTCATAAATACTCTTGCAATTGCTTTTTTACGTCTGCCTACTGATAATATGTTTTCCATTTTTATTTAATTTCGTTTAAATTGATTTTTACTGGTTTCTGAGCTTCTAAGTTGTGTTCAGGTCCTTCAAAAACTCTAAGGTTTCTGAATAGTTGGTTTGCTAATTTATTTTTTGGTAGCATTCCTTTAACGGCGTGTTCAACTATGAAGCATGGTTTTTTAACAAGCAATTCTTTAGGAGTTCTAAATCTTTGTCCTCCGGGGTAGCCTGTATGTCTGACGTAAACTTTATCGGTCATTTTTTTGCCTGTAAAGTTAATTTTGCTGGCATTTATAACAACAACATTGTCGCCACAGTCCATATGAGGCGAAAAATGAGGCTTGTTTTTACCTCTGAGTATATAGGCTATCTTTGAGGATAGACGTCCTAATGTTTCATTTTCAGCATCAATCAATACCCACTTTTTCTCAATAGCAGACTTTGACGGTGTTGCTGTTTTATAACTTTGTGTGTTCATTTTTTCAATAAAATACTGTTATTCAATTATTTTAATTTTAATTTGGATAAAAACGGTTTGCAAAAGTAGATATATTTTTACACTTAACCAAATGATTGAACATTATTTTTGTATTAAAAATCATTGTTGTCCAATAAATGCCATTAGTCCCGAAGTTTCGGGACTGTTAGCCGTTGGCTGTTGGATAGTGATGGGTGATGGGTGATGGCTTGTCCCGAGTATTCGGGAGTGATGGGTGTGTTTTTAGTTCCTAGTTTTAAGTTATGAGACAAGAGTTGAGACACTCAGAACTCTCCCGAAACTTCGGGACAGAACTATACCCGTAACTCGCACCACGCAACACTAATCAAAAAAAGCTAATGACTAAAAAATATATTTATAAGGCGTTATAAGTAAAAATTTTGCATAAAAAAAACGAAAGCCATAACTAATGCGGCTTTCGTTTTTCGCTAATATTATTATGACTTATTTTATATTAAGCTTAGCTTTTACTTGTTGTGTTACGTCTTCGCCACCATCGGAAAACAGAATTAAGTCTTCAACAAGGTTAAAGATGTAGGCATAGTTTCCTTCTTTTGCTACCTCGTTAATAGCTGCTTTTACCTTTTCAATAAAAGGCTCAATCAGTTCTATTTGTTTGTTGTTTAATTCTTCGTTTGCCGAACGTTGAAATGCACCAATACGTGTTTCCAAGTCGCTAAGTTCTTTTTCTTTTGTCGATTTTATAATGCTTGACATTGTATTGACATTTTTTTGGTAGTCAATAGCTTTTGTTTCGTATTCATTTTGCATTATAGTAAGCTGATTTTGCAAGTCGTTGATGTATTTTTCCAACACTGTTTTCACGGTATCTTGTCCCGGCATTTGTTCTAAAACTTCGTTGAACTTTACGTGTCCTATTTTACCGGCTTTTTGAGCGTACATGCTGCCACTCAATAAGATTATGCCTGCTAAGGCTAAAATTTTTACAAAAGATTTTCTCATCGTTATTAATTATTTTTTTAGTTCCTAATTTGTTTTTGCAAAAGTAGCAATAAAATTATATTAAGCTGTTTTTTAGAAAAAATTAGCAATTATTTGTACGTATAACCTAAATGGTCGAGTATCATTTCGCTGATATCGTATTTTGGATTTGAGTAGATAATAGTTGCATTACCGGCTTTATCTAAAATAATTGCGTAGTTTTCTTCCTTTGCAATTGCTTCAATGGCTGTGTATATTTTTTCCTGAATTGGGGTAATAAGTTCTTCGCGTTTTTTTTGTAAATCGCCATCTTTACCGAAGCGTTTTTTTTGCAATTCTTTTACTTCCTTTTCCTTATTAATTATTTCATTTTCTCTTTTTTGCTTCATTTCTTCGGGTAGCAAAACCGCTTCTTTTTGGTATCTTTTGTAAAGATTGTCGATTTCCGAAAACTTTTCTTCAATTTCTTCTTGCCATTGTACCGAGAAATTTTCCAATTGAGTTTGTGCATCGCCGTACTCCGGAATGTTTTGCATGATGTATGCCGTGTTAACGTAAGCTATTTTTTGAGCCTGAGCCGACAAAAAACCTGCTAATAAAGCTATGGTAATAATAATGACTTTTTTCATTGCTTAAAATTTTTGTTTGAGTTATTATTTTCTTTTTCAAGATATAGGAACAACAAAAAACTTGCCAAATTTAATCAATAGATGAGTTTATGGAGAAGTGGAACTGACCCTTGTTGGCAGAAGGCATACCAGGGATTGGGTCAAATCCGTAACCCCAGTCTAAACCAAGCAAGCCGAACATTGGTAAATATACTCTCAATCCCACACCTGCCGATCGTCTAACGTTAAATGGGTTGTAGTCTTTAATTTTGTCCCAAGTGTTTCCGGCTTCAACAAAAATAGATGCATAAATTGTTGAATTCGGATTAAGGGTTAGCGGGTACCTTATCTCTAATGTGGATTTGTTGTATATACTGGCACCCTTTTTAGTTGTGGTTAGTGACTCGTTTTCGTAACCTCTAAAGCCTATAACCTGTCTTCCGTCGATGTAGCCGTAGCCGCTCATTCCGTCTCCACCCATAACGTATCTGTTAAATGCAGTAATGTTTAAGTCGGGGTTGTATTTTCCTATAAAGCCGGCTTTTGTCCTAACCATAAGCACCAAGTCGCCTACAATTTGCTGATAAAATGTAGCGTTTAGCTTCCATTGGTGAAACTCAACCAAGCGATATTTGTCCACATTGCTTTTTTGTTCGTAAGCATTAGGAAACATAATGGAGTAGGGTGGTGTAGCTTCTACCGATACGCTAAATTCGGAACCTACTCTGGGGTAAATGGGCGCATCGTTTGAGTAACGACTTAAACCAATTGTGTACGAATAGTTTTGATACAAACCGTTACCGTCGAGAACAGCAAGGTATGGAGTGTAATTTCTTAGTCGATACTGTTGTAAGTTTAGCGAGTGGAAGAAACTGAAATAGTTGTCGGGCCAATTCAGACGACGACTTAATCCAACACTAAAACCTAAAATATTATATTGTATCCAATCTTCTTTTGCTTCCTTATAGTTGTGTGTGAGATTGGAATTGTAGATAGAAACGCTAAATTGGTTTGGTCTTTTGCCTCCCAACCATGGTTCGACAAATGATGCTGAAATGCTGTAATAACCTCTGCCATACGATTGACCTCTGAGCGATAATCTTTGTCCATCTCCCGAAGGGATAGGTTTCCATGATTCTTTTTTGAAGAATTTTTTAGTGGAAAAGTTATTAAAAGAAACGCCCAAGGTTCCTATGAATCTTCTAAAGCCCCATCCGCCCGATAGTTCTAATTGGTCAGAAGATGTTTCTTCAACGCTATAAGCTATATCCACGGTTCCGTTATTGGGGTCGATGTTGGTAGGGGTAATTCCCATAGTTTCGGCGTTAAAGTATTTTAGTTGGCTTAAAGATGTACGGCTTCGCAAAACATCCGAACGGCTGAATAATTGTCCGGGTCGGCTTGCCAATTCGCGAATTATTACTCCATCGTTTGTTCGTGTGTTGCCCGAAACAGTAACCTTATTTATACGCATTTGCTTGCCTTCTCTAATTCTTATTTGCATATCAATAGAGTCGTTTTCAACTCCCATAATAACGGGTTCAATATTGCAGGTAAGGTAGCCGTCGTCGGCAAATAAGCTCATTAAATCAACACCTGTAGGGTTGAAGTTTAAGACCGTTTCTAGATATTCAAGGTTGTAAACATCTCCTTTTTCAATGCTTATAAACGATGCAAGCTCCTCGGAATTGAATTTGGTGTTTCCGGCAAAAGTAATGTCTCGGTAGTAATATTTATTGCCTTCGTTAACGTGCAGGTCTATATTCAGGCGTTGTTTGTTGATATTGTAAACCGTATCTTCGGTAATGTGAGCATCGATAAAGCCGTGGTTGTGGTATTTTCTGATTATGTTTTGTTTATCTTCTTCGTAATCTTTTTCTAAAAATTTAGAACCTTTAAAAACACGCACTTTTATGTTTTGGTCGGCTAAATCGTTTACCGTATTGGGCAATTCGTTAATACTGTTATCAAACAGGTGATAGAAAGCCGAGTAAATTGTTTGGTTTGTAAATTTTAAGAAGTTGTATTTTCCGGCTTCTTTGGTTTTCTTCATAGCCGATTTGATAGCTGTTTGGCTAAGCTTATCGTTGCCGTAGATGTTTATTTTTTCAATTCTAACCTTTTTACCTTTATTTATGCTGATTTTTAAGTCAACAAAATTTTTGAGAGATGTGTCTTCTACTTGTACGATGTTTACTTTGGTAGCCGAAAAACCCTTATTTTTATAATGTTTTTGAATGGTATTGCTAACTCTGTTGATTAAGTTTTCGGTAACGACGTCGCCTCTCGATATTTTTAATTTATCGCGAAGGTCGGTGGCTTCGCCTTTTCTAACGCCAACAATGCTGAATTTTGATAATCGTGGGCGTTCGGTAACAATAATATCTAAAAATATTTGGTCGTTGTGTATTCTGTTAGACACTATTTTAACATCTTCAAATAAGCCTTGTTTCCAAATGTTTTCAATAGCTTTTTTAATTTTATCGCTTGGGATTTCAATTTTGTTGCCAACACGCAATTCCGAAATTGAAATAAGCATTGAAGTGCTTATATGTTGTGTTCCTGTAACCGTTATACCTCCAATTGTATATTCTTTTGGGGCGGCGTAGTTTACTTCCAACTTTTCTTCGCCAATAACAATTTGAGCTTTTATGTTTTGAGCCAACAGTAGCGCAATGATAATTAAAAGTATGTTTATGTATTTGTTTTTCATTTGGTTTTGCTATGTAAAGCTTATATTTATCAAATTGTTATGCCTAAAAATCTGTTTACTTAAGTATTTGTTTACCTGTTTTGCCAAAACGTCTTTCTCTGCTTTGGTAGTTGATAATGGCGTCAAACAAGTCTTTTTTTCTAAAATCGGGCCAAAGTACGTTGGTAAAATATAGTTCGGTATATGCGCTTTGCCACATTAAAAAGTTGCTGGTTCTAACTTCTCCACTTGTTCTGATCATAAGTTCGGGATCGGGAACATTCGGGTCGTACATATAACTTGCAATTAGCTGCTCGTTTATATCTTTTTCCGAAATTTTTTGTTCCAACAAGTCCGAAGCTATTTTTTTAACTGCACTAATAATTTCGCTTCTACCGCTGTAGCTAAGAGCTAAGTACAAGTGTAGGTTGCTATCTTTAGCATCGGTTTTTTGAATAGCTTGCAAAAGTTTTTGTTGCACTTCGGGGTATAATCTTTCGGTATCGCCAATAGTTTTTAAGCAAACTTTATTTTCTATCAAGCCGTCGGTTTGTGTATCAATTGATTCGATTAGCAGTTGCATCAGAGCATCGACTTCACTTTTGGGGCGATTCCAATTTTCGGTAGAAAAAGCATAAACAGTAAGGTACTTAACACCTATTTGTATAGAACCCTCGATGGTATCTTTAAGAGCGTCGATAGCATTTTGGTGTCCGAATATTCTATCTTCGCCTCTACGTTCTGCCCAACGTCCGTTTCCGTCCATAATAACGGCAACGTGTTGGGGAACACGCTCCTTATCTATCATTGAGATTATGCTATCAAGTTTTGTTTGCTCCATAATTAATCGACAAAGGTAATATTTATTTTAGCATAGTATATTTACTTGTGTTAAAATATTTTAATTGCAAAATGACAGTTTGCTGAGAATTATTGGTTTAATAGTTACTATAATTCTGTTGATTTAAGCATTTTTCATTTTTCAATGAACTTAATTTAACAGTAACCGTAAGTCCAGCAAATGAATACCAATCCTTATCTTTTGAGTTACCCCTTTTCATACCGTCCATGTGCGATTTGTTCGGGTCGGAGGCTAAGATTTCGTTAGTGTTGGGAGCATTAGGGTTGGAAGCTAAATCCATATAGTATGTGCGACTTACATCATCAAGATAATCGGTAAAAGTTTTTCGCATGCCCCATTCCAAACCTAATCCAACGTATTTGTTCAAGCTGTACTTAACACCTATTCCAAATGGAATACACAATGAAACCAATTTGTATTCGTCGGGGCGGTCGTTTCCTGTGTTTTGTCCTTCGGTGTGCAGTGGTTTAAGTTCTACCCAATTGTCGTTGACGTAACCTTTGGGGTTAAACGTAAAGAAACCAACTCCTCCGAACATGTATGGAGTTATTCTATGCTTGATACTTCCGATGAAGTAACGCAAAAAATTAACTTCGGCTTGAACGCTTCCTTCAATAATTTGCGATTTGAAATTAAGATTTCTTTCCAAATTAGCTTTACTCACTGCATCGTCGGCTTGCACTGTTCCCATAAATCCTTGTGCTCTAACTGCAACGCGGTCGTTGAAATTGTACCTGTACAAAAAACCACCGGCAGCCTTAGGCATTAAAAACGGTTTGTTCGGATTTAGTTCGCCCATGTAGTACATAACTCCGCCGGCAAATCCCAACTCGCCGTATCCCTGCGACTTACCCGTTTGTATTTCTATAACTAAAACACATAGCAGTAGTGTGAAAAGGTGTTTTATTTTCATTGTTTATATTCGATTATTTTACTTTTTGTTCAAATTCTAATATCTTTTCCCCAATTTAGTTTTGTTCGCAATGTAGAGAAAAAGTTTTCGTTCAGTCGTTGTATAAGTCTGACTTTATGCTCAGACTTGCGCACCAATATAACCGTGTCGTTATTGATGTTAAAACTTTTACCGTCGACAGTAACTAAAGCTATATTTTCTCTACTTTCAATTTTAATTTTAATTGTACCATTATCAGGAATAACGAGTGGACGTACCGATAAATTGTGTGGAGCTATAGGTGTTATTAAAATAATTTTGCTGTCGGGTGTAACAATAGGTCCGTTGCAACTCATAGAGTATGCGGTTGAGCCGGTAGGAGTAGCAACAATAATTCCGTCGGCTCTAAATGAGTAAATAAATTGGTCATTAACCCACACGCTGTTTGTAAGCATGCTACCGGTGTCTTTTTTGTTTATTGAAATTTCGTTAATAGCCATATACTTGTGCTCGTTAAACAAAATAGACAGCAGTGTACGTTTTTGTGTGGTGTATCTTCTTTTAATAATTTCGTTGAGAGCTTCCGAAACTTCGTCTTTTTGGATGCTGGCTAAAAAGCCCATACTTCCGACATTAATTCCGGCAATAGGAACGTTGGTGCATTTGACCAAATGCACAGTGTCTATTATAGTACCGTCGCCACCAATTGACAATATCAAATCTATGTTACTGCATTTGGTTATCGGTTCATCAAAGGTTTCAACATTTTCAATCTCGGGCAATTCCGATATTAAATCATCGTATAATGTATGCCAAATAAGGAGTTTGCAATTTTTTTTAAGCAGAAGCTTAACAACACCGACAACTTCGGGAATTTGTTCGGGTCTGAGTTTTTTTGAGTACAAGGCAACATTCATATCACAAAATATTAAAATTTATAACCAATGCTTAGGCTCGCTCTAAATGGAAGTTTTAGTTCGTTCCATATTATTGCTTTGCCTATGCTTAAATTTACAGGACCTATAATAGACATATAGCCAACATTTACACCCACTCCCCAAACCGAAAAATTGTGATTTGGGATATTGCTAAATGCGTTGATATTATCAACGCTCCACGCGTAGCTTACCATTGGGGTTAGGTATATTTTGTTATACACATTGTATTGTGCGCTTAAAGAAAGCGATAAAAAACCGTTTAACGGTAGTTCTCTATCGTTTAAGCCTATAAACGATATGTTTGAGCTTAATTCTTTTTCGCAGAAACCTCCCAGAGTAAATATATTGTTAAAATACATGTAGTCGGTAGATTTTAGGAATCTGCCTTTGGCGATGAAGAAGCCTATAGATGAATTTGCTCCTATCGTCAATTTGGGCAATACCAAAAAGCGGTGTTCGTAGCTAAACAAACCTCTAAAAAAAGCTTTAGTATTAGGCTTTGTATAAAACATACTGATAGGATTTATATAGTCGTATATTATATACGAACCAGTATCTACAGTGTTAAGTCCTTTTAGCTTGTACTCGTTGTTAAAGCTGTATTTTAGTTCAAAATAGGTTCTGTTGCCGCTTTTTGGATAGTACGAAGTTTCAAGATTATTTTGTCGGTAAGTTAAATTTACTGCAAGCCCAGAGTGTCCGTAAAAGTTACCTGGTTTGTAAACGTCTATAACATTATCGAATGCGTTTTTTTTGGTATTCAAATGTTCAAGTTCGTACAGGAAATTAAATTCTAAATTAGAGTTGTTGTTTATCAGATATCCTAATCCTACCGAAAAAACCAAGTCGCCTTTGTTGTAGTTGGGCTGTCGGCTCGAGCTCAGGTCGTCGGTGTTTAAAATAATATTGTTACTGTTTAAATTTTTGTAAGTAGCCTTAATTTTGTACCAATAGTTTTTTGTGGGATCAAAAAACTGATAGTGATTTAGCTGAGCTTTTATTCGTTCGCTAAGGTCGAAAGTGAATAAAGAACGAGAACGCTTTCCGAGTAAGTTGTAAAAAGTATAGTTTAAAAGCAGTCCGGTTTTTTCTTCAGTATCGTAGTGTACTGCTAATTTGAAGATACCTGCTTTTTTTTCTTTAATAAAAATATTAAGCTGTTGTTTGTTGTTGGTATCTTCGGAAATGTTGAAGTATGCGTTGTGAAACAAATTGGTTCCGAATATTTTATCAACACCTTCTTGTATTTGATAGAAATCGTATTTGTTGTTTGGTTTTAGCAAACTTGTACTATTTAAGAACCATATAGTCGATTTATCGGTAATTGGTTGGTTGTTTTGATAGAAATAGTTGATTTTTGATATATCGTTTGTGATATTTTTGTTTATATCGCGGGTTTCAAAATCACATTCCTTTTGCATATTTGCGATTTCGACAAGCTGCGGCAATATTTTTCGTGCTTCCAGTTCTCCAATTTCTATTATTTCCTTGAACGAAGCGAAGTCGGCTACGTTGTATTTGTCTATTGCAACATTCAGATTTAATAAAATATCGCAGTATCGCATTTGGTATTTTGCATCGTCTATCGACTTAAGAGCAACTGCTCTTGATAGTATTTGAGCTACATCATCAATATTATCGTCAAAAAACATTTTATATCCGGTGTAGCTTCCGATAACTATGTCGGCACCCATATTTTTGGCTTCCAAAACGGGAAAATTATTATCTAAGCCTCCATCTACAAGCACATTATCATCTATATAAAACGGTTCGAAAGCTCCTGGAATTGCCATAGAAGCCCTTACAGCTGAGGGTAATGAACCACTTTTTTGTACTATTGTACCTCCGTTTGTAATGTCGGAAGTCATAATGCGAATAGGTATGGGCAAACTGTCGAAATCAAATATATTGCTTACGTGGTAAGTATATTCGTTAAACAAGGAGGAAATATAATTCCCTTCGATGATGGAAGTGGGTATTGTAGGCAAACCTTTTTTTATTGGCAATTCAAACAAATATTGTCGGTACTCGCTTTTTTCGTTGATGCTGATTTGGGATAGAGGCATTTTGTCGGATATAACCCTTTCCCAATCAATGTTGTAGCATATTGTTTTAATATCTTTTGCCGAAATCCCCGATGCGTACAAACTGCCTAAAATGGCTCCCATGCTTGTTCCGGTAATATAATCTATTTTTATATTTAGCGAATCAATCATTTGGAGCAATCCTAAATGAGCTAAACCTTTGGCTCCGCCACCGCTAAGAGTTAAGCCCACCTTAGGACATGTTGTTTCATTTTGAGCAATAACGCCTTGATTTGCAACTAAAAGAAGTAATAATACGAGTAAACTTATTTTTATTGATTTGCAATTTTTCATAAACGATTTAGCTCAAAAAAACAATAAATAGAAAAAGTCCGTTTTATTTTCACAAAAGTAAAAAATATTACAGATAAATAGAGCCTTTGGTGCTTAAATTTATTATTTGTGCATTAATAAATTGTTAGGATAATTTGCACTTAATTTTCAGAAAGCATAACAATCGTTTTTAATTTTACTGTAATGCTTTATCTGCATTTGCGGCACATAAACCAACAAGGGCGGAGGTGAACTCCGCCCTTGTTGGTTTTATAAGAAATTTAGAAAAACTATTCGTCGTCTTTTTCTTCTTCTTCGTATGCTTTAAGCAATTCTGTTTGAATATCGGCAGGAACTTGGTTGTAGTCGCTAAATTTAAGCGTGTAAGTACCACTACCCGATGTAATTGAACTAAGAGCAGTTGAGTATTTGTTCAATTCTTTCAAAGGAACTTTTGCTTTAATAATTTGGTATCTGCCTTCGCTGTCCATACCCATAATAACGGCTCTACGTCCTTGCAAGTCGGTCATTATATCGCCCATTCTGTCGGCTGGAACCATAACTTCTACGTCGTAAATCGGTTCAAGAATTTTTGGTCCGGCGTTTCTAAAGGCTTCTCTAAATGCATTACGTCCGGCAAGTTTAAATGCCATTTCGTTTGAGTCAACGGGGTGCATTTTACCATCGTAAATATTGACAACAATATCTCTTGCGTATGAACCTGTTAGTGGTCCTTCTTCCATTCTTTCCATTATACCTTTTAGAATAGCAGGCATAAATCTGGCATCAATGGTACCTCCAACAATACAGTTGTTAAACACAAGTTTACCGCCCCAAGGTAATTGATGTTCTTCGGTTCCACGAATTGGGAATTCGCTTTGCATTTTCATTCCTGGGGTGTATGGCTCAATAAGCATGTGAACTTCGCCAAACTGACCTGCACCACCTGATTGTTTTTTGTGGCGATACATTGATTTTGCCGATTTGGTAATAGTTTCGCGATATGGAATTTTTGGAGTTAAAAACTCAACAGGTATTTTGTCGATATTTTCAATATTCCATTTAACTGTATTTATATGAAGCTCGCCCTGACCTTTTATCAAAATTTGTTTCAACTCTTTAGAGTATTCAACTAAAAGTGTCGGGTCGGTTTTGCTAATATCACTTAATCTAGCACCCAATTTTTCGTCATCACTTGTGTTTTGGGCTTTTATAGCCATTGTGATTTTAGGTTCCGGATAAACAATAGGCTCTAACTGTGTTCCTTCAGCTTTTGCCGAAGCCAATGTATCGCCTGTTTTGGTATTTTTTAGTTTAATTGTTGCAGCAATATCGCCGGCTGAAACTTTCTCTAATTTTTCGCGTTTTCTGCCCGCAACTGCGTACAACTGCGACATTCTTTCTTTTCCTGAGTTGGTCGAATTGACAAGGTCTATAGATTCGGTAATATCGCCCGAAAAAACTTTAAAGAAAACAATTTCGCCTAAGTGCTCTTCGGTAGCTGTTTTAAATACAAAAGTTATAGGTTGTTCGGTTGAGCTACATTTTATTTCGTTTCCTTTTGTGTCTTTAGCAGCAGGAACTTCATCGGGAGCTGGACATGTTTGAGTAATAAACTCCATTATGCGGTTAATACCTTTATTTTGCTTCGATGAAGAACAGAAAACGGGATAAAAACTTCTGTTAATCAAACCGACTTTCAAGCCTTTTTCTAATTCTTCGGTTGTCAAAGTACCGTTTTCAAAGAAAGTTTCCATAAGGTGTTCGTCGCTTTCGGCAGCTTTTTCAATAAGCTCATTGTGCAACTCTTCAGCTTTAGCTTTGTGGTTATCGGGTATATCTACCAAAGTTTGTTTACCGTTATCGTCAAACTTAATCATTTTCATGAGCAAAACATCAATAACAGCATCAAAGTTATGACCGTCAGAAGCTGGGAATTGTATAATTGTAACTCCGCCTCCAAATTCGTTTTTAAGCTGACGTACAGTTTCTTCGTAGTTGGCTTTTTCGTGTCCCAACTGATTTACAACAAACATTACGGGTTTGTTGGTTTTGTTGGTGTTACGCATTGCTATTTCAGTTCCGACCTCAACACCATTTTGAGAGTTAACTGCAATTAAAGCAGTATCGGCAACTTTCAAAGCTCCCATTACTTCACCAACGTAGTCGTCGAAACCCGGACAGTCGATAATATTTATTTTTTTACCGTTAAATTCGCTGAAAAGTACTGTAGAATAAACAGAGTTTTCACGTTCCAACTCTATTTCTCTGTAGTCCGAAACGGTGTTCTTATCTTCTATTGTTCCTCTTCTGTTAATAACGCCACCTTCAAATAACATGGCTTCGCTAATTGTTGTCTTGCCCGATTTGGCACCGCCTATAATAGCTATATTTCTAATTTCGCTTGTTTTGTAGACCTTCATTTTTTGTTATATATGATTGATTAAAAATTAATTAAAAATGGGTGCAAAGTTACAAAATGTATCAATATTTACAATGCTTTATTTTATAAAACTCTAACTTTTGTTGTTTTTATCATTTTTAAAACCACCGTATAGCCTTAATTTTATTGCGCTTTTAGATGTATATTAATTTTTTAAAAATAAAATAAAAAATTACATCTGTAAGCAGGTTTTTGTAGTACATTTGTACACATAAAAAATCAGTAATAACAATGAAAATAGGAATATTAACAGCCGGTGGCGATTGTCCCGGAATAAATGCCGCAATTAGAGGGGTTTGCAAAACGGCAATATCTACATATGGTATGAAAGTGTTGGGTTTTTCTTCGGGTTACCGAGGCTTAATCGAAAAAAACTATCAGGAACTTAAAGAAGAGCAACTTTCGGGTATACTTACCTTAGGAGGTACGATATTGGGCACTAGCAGAGATAAACCTTTCCAAAGCGGCTCAAAAGAAAGTG
Source organism: Lentimicrobiaceae bacterium (assembly GCA_028697555.1). NCBI lineage: Bacteria > Pseudomonadati > Bacteroidota > Bacteroidia > Bacteroidales > Lentimicrobiaceae > Lentimicrobiaceae bacterium. Next base: position 32,474 of record JAQVEX010000002.1, read on the forward strand.
TTAAGCTTATAAAAAAGAATTACAAAGATTTGGGTTTGAAGGCTCTTGTTGTGATAGGTGGCAATGGCACTCAAAAGACTGCTTCGCAATTAGCCGATGAAGGCTTAAACATTATAGGTATTCCCAAAACTATTGATAATGATGTTTATGGAACCGATGTTTCTTTTGGCTTCGATTCAGCCGTTATGATTGCTACCGAAGCAATTGACAGACTGCATACTACTGCCAACTCGCATAACAGAATTATGGTTATTGAGCTTATGGGACACCATGCAGGTTGGATTTCTTTGTATTCGGGCGTCGCAGGTGGAGGCGATGTTATTCTTATTCCTGAAATACCTTACGATATTAAAAATATTTCCAAATATCTGAAACAGAGAATTAAAGAAGATAAAAAATATTCTATAGTTGTTGTCGCCGAAGGAATTGAAAAGCCCGAAGACGAGTACGCAGCATCGTATATATCTAATATGATACAAAAAGAAGTTGGGATTGAAACCCGAAAAACCATTTTAGGCTATATACAAAGAGGTGGTACTCCTTCGCCTATGGATAGGATATTAGCTACCGAATTCGGCTCTCATACTGCAGACCTTATTGCTCAGCAAAAATTTGGAGTAATGGTTTGCAAAAACGGCAATAACATTGAGTCTATTCCACTTAGCGAAGTTGGCGGAAAGATAAAACTCGTTTCCCCCGACAATCCTTTGATAGAAAAATCTAGAAAAATGGGCATTTGCTTTGGCGATTCATAGTCGATAAAAAGCTGAAAAGTTAAGATTTCCAAATTTACATTCGTAATTTTTAATTACAATACTTGTTAGTGCGATTTTTGTATTTTTGCGAAAAAATTGAACAAACTTGTTTGGTTTTAAACGTTATAGTACGATAATAATAGAAGAATAAAATGGACAACGAACCAAATAAAATAATAAAAGATTTTACCAAAAGCGACTATAAATACGGGTTCTACACCGATATTGAAATGGAAACAGCCGAAGTTGGTCTTAATGAGGATACAATAAGGTTTATTTCGGCAAAGAAAAACGAACCCGAATGGTTGTTGGAATTCAGACTTAAGGCTTACCGAAAATGGCTCACAATGGAAATTCCCAATTGGGCTCATTTGGAAATACCCGAAATTGATTTTAACGATATAATTTATTACGCTGCACCAAAAAGGAAACCCGAACTTGAAAGTCTTGACGAGGTTGACCCCGAACTTATTGAAACCTTTAACAAATTGGGCATTTCTCTTGAAGAACAAAAACGCCTTACAGGCGTTGCTGTCGATGCTGTCATCGATAGTGTTTCTGTTAAGACCACATTTTCCGAAACATTGAGCAAATATGGAATTATTTTCTGCTCTTTTAGCGAAGCCGTACAAAATCACCCCGAATTAGTGAAAAGATATATGGGCAGCGTTGTACCGCCCAGCGATAACTTTTTTGCAGCCCTAAATTCGGCTGTATTCAGCGATGGTTCTTTTTGCTACATTCCAAAGGGTGTGAGATGTCCGGTTGAGCTATCCACATATTTTAGGATTAATGCAGCAAATACCGGTCAGTTTGAGCGTACGCTAATTATCGCTGACGAAGGCTCTTACGTTAGCTACATGGAAGGCTGTACAGCTCCTATGAGAGACGAAAATCAGCTTCATGCGGCTATTGTCGAAATTATTGCTTTGAAGGATGCCGAAGTCAAGTACAGCACGGTTCAAAATTGGTACCCGGGCGATAGTGAAGGTAAGGGCGGAATTTACAACTTTGTTACAAAACGTGGTATTTGCAAAGGAAGTCATTCAAAAATATCGTGGACTCAAGTTGAAACGGGCTCGGCGATTACTTGGAAGTATCCAAGCGTAATTCTTGCAGGCGATAATTCAGTCGGCGAGTTTTATTCGGTGGCAGTTACAAATAATTATCAGCAAGCCGACACTGGAACAAAAATGATTCATCACGGGAAAAATACCAGCAGCACCATTATTTCAAAAGGTATATCAGCCGGAAGAAGTAATAACAGCTATCGAGGATTGGTAAGCATAAACAAGCGAGCAGAAAATGCCAGAAACTTTTCGCAATGCGATTCGTTGTTGCTCGGCGATAAATGCGGTGCTCATACTTTTCCGTACATAAAAGTCGAAAATACAAGTTCAATAGTTGAACACGAAGCAACTACATCTAAAATATCCGAAGAACAGCTTTTCTATTGTCAGCAAAGAGGTATTGACATGGAAAATGCAATAGGTCTTATTGTAAACGGCTACGCCAAAGAGATTTTCAAAAAACTTCCTATGGAGTTTGCTGTTGAGGCACATAAGCTACTTTCAATTTCTTTGGAGGGAAGTGTAGGATAATCAAATTAATAATAAATTTCACCAAAATTATAATATGTTAAGTATCAGAAATTTAAAAGTATCAGTTCAAGATAAAGTAATATTAAAAGATATAAATTTGGACATAAAACCCGGCGAAGTACACGCTTTGATGGGTCCTAACGGTACCGGAAAAAGTACTTTGGCTTACGTACTTGCAGGCAGAGAAGGCTACAAGGTGGAAACCGGTTCAGTCATATACAACGGCAAAGACCTTTTGGAACTTTCTGTTGAAGAAAGAGCTTGCGAAGGTATTTTCTTAGGATTTCAGTATCCTGTTGAAATACCCGGCGTTTCTATGCTGAATTTTTTGCGTACAGCCATCAACGAACAACGTAAATATAAAGGAATAGACCCAATTTCTGCAAAGGATTTTATGGCTAAAGTTGAAGAAAAAAAGAAATTGGTAGAAATTACCGAAAAAATGAGCAATCGTTCGGTAAATGAAGGTTTTTCGGGAGGTGAAAAAAAGAAAAACGAAATTTTCCAAATGGCTATGCTTGAACCTAAATTGGCAATTTTAGACGAAACCGACTCGGGACTTGATATAGATGCACTAAGAATTGTCGCCAACGGAGTTAATCAGCTTAAACGACCCGACAATGCGGCTTTGGTCATCACTCACTATCAACGACTTTTAGAGTACATTATTCCCGATAAAGTGCACATTTTATTCGACGGCAAAATAGTTAAATCCGGTGGAAAAGAACTTGCTCTTGTGTTGGAAGAGAAAGGGTACGACTGGATTAAAAATGAAACAAATTAATACAATTGGAGGTTATTTTTAATGAACGCTACAATTATTAATACTGAATACGATTTGAAAAACCGAATTGAGCAGGGTTGGGAGCAAAACAGCGAATTGTTCTTAACGGGTTCAACTCATATCGATGATATGAAAAGAGAGGCAATGGAGGTTTTTCAAAATTTAGGATTTCCTACAAAAAAATGGGAAAAATGGAGAGAAACCGATTTAAGCATTAGTCTGAGCAAGAAGTATAAATTTTCCCATCAAGAACCTGATAAAAACTTCGACCCAAATGAAGTTTTTACCTGCGACGTGCACGGACTTGACCTGCCAAAACTGTTTAAATTCAATGGCTACTTTGTAAGCAACGGTTTTGATATGCAATTGCCCAAAGGCGTTATTATTTGCAGCTTAAAGCAAGCTTTTGAAAACCACCCGCAACTAATTGCCGATAATTTCAATAAAGCGGAAAATGTTTCCGACAGTCCTTTTTACAATCTGAATACGGCTCTTTTTCAAGACGGACTTTTCATCTATATCCCCGACAATATTGACTTTAAACCTACTTTGCAATTAATAGATTTGGTTATCGGCAATGAAGGTATGATGATTAATTCCCGAAACCTGATTGTTTTGGGCAAAAACAGCAGTCTATCTATGATATACTGCGAAGAATCGGTGAATATGCTACCCGGATTTATCAATTCCGTTTCCGAAATTGTTGTCGGCGAAAATAGTACAGTCGATCTTTGTCGTATTTTGAACAAAGATGACGAAACCACTGTTGTTAGCTCTATTTACGTAAATCAAAACAGAGACAGCAATTTTACGACTTCTTCGTTTTGTTTTAATGGCGGAACAATTCGCAGCGAAGTGTACACCGATTTGAACGGCGAAAATGCCAACACCGATATTTCGGGTTTATATATCATGGGCAAGAGTCATCATATCGACAATCAGGTTGTTGTAAATCACAACAAACCACATTGCACGAGCAGCCAGCTATACAAGGGAGTGCTAGACGACCAAGCATCGGGTGTTTTCAACGGATATATATACGTTAAGAAAAACGCATATCAAACCAACGGAATGCAAACCAACAGAAATATTTTGCTTTCGGAAAAGGCAAAAATGCACACACGTCCGTTTTTGGAAATTTACAACGATGATGTAAAATGTTCACACGGCGCTACAGTAGGGCAGTTAGACCCTATGGCAATGTTTTATTTGAGAACTCGAGGCATAAGTCCCGAAAATGCAAATATTTTACTGCTTTACGCTTTTGTGGTTGAAGTTGTGAATAAAATAGCCGAACCTATGCTGTTTGCTCAAATTGACGATATGGTTAAAAAGCGCCTCAGAGGCGAGTTGGCAATGTGTAACCAATGTGTTTTAAATTGCAGAAAGCACGAAAACGAAAGTAAATTATTACAGTTTTTATCTCAAATGTAGATGAACGAGCATATAAATAATAAACTTGTATCTTATAAAGATAAAATAAAGGCAATTCGCAAGGATTTTCCTATACTTGATATTCGTTTGGATAACAAGCCACTTGTTTATTTCGACAATGCAGCAACAACTCAAAAGCCGCAGCAAGTCCTTAACGCAGTTGCCGATTATTACAATACCACCAATTCCAACGTTCATAGAGGTGTGCATAGGCTAAGCAATCAGGCTACAACTTTGTTTGAGGAAGCAAGAAAAACAGTCGCCGAGTTTATTAATGCCGGCGAAGCTGAAGAAATTATTTTTACAAGAGGAACAACGGAATCTATAAACCTTGTGGCTTGGTCGTTTTGCGAACTTTTTTTGAACCAAGGTGATGAAATAATTGTTTCGGAACTTGACCATCATTCTAATTTTGTGCCATGGCAAATGGCTTGCAAACGCAAAAAGGCAACTCTGAAATTTATTCCGATATTACCTTCGGGACAATTGGATTTGAACAAATTTGAAGAACTTTTGAGCGAAAAAACCAAAATAGTTGCCGTTGGTCATGTGTCCAACACTCTCGGCACAATCAACGATATTGAAAGTATTATCGAGTTATCGCATCGCAGAAATATACCCGTTTTTATTGACGGAGCTCAAAGTGCACCGCATCTTAAAATTGATGTAAAAAGGTTGGATTGCGATTTCTATGCGTTTTCGGGACACAAAATGTATGCTCCTATGGGTATTGGCGTGCTTTACGGCAAAAAAGAAATCTTGCAAAAACTTATCCCTTATCAGTTTGGAGGCGAAATGGTAGAAACAGTCGGCTTTGACGATACTACGTTTAACCAATTGCCGTACAAGTTTGAAGCAGGCACGCCTAATGTCGGAGGTGCTGTAGGTCTTGAAGCTGCAATCAAATACATCAATTCGATTGATAGAGATTTTATTTTCGAATACGAAAATCTGCTAAAAGACTATACAAGCAGGCGTTTAAACCAAATTGAAGACCTTGATTTGCTTGCCAATATTGAGAATAAAGTAGGTGTTTTTTCTTTCAATGTTAAAAATCAGCATAACTACGATGTTGGCGTACTTTTGGACAACTTCGGCATTTGTGTCAGAACAGGAACGCATTGTACACAACCGCTTATGCAAAAACTCAACATATTAGGTACTGTAAGAGCTTCGCTAAGTTTTTATAATACGGTCGAAGAGGTTGATTTCTTTATTGAGTCGTTAAAAAAAGTCATTTCAATTTTAAAATAAAAACCATGACTATTGAAGATAATATACAGTCGATAAAAGACCAGTTTAGCCAATTTGACGATTGGTTAGATAAATACAATTACCTGATTGAATTAGGGAAAGAGCTTCCTTTGATTGAAACTAAAAACAAAACCGAAGATTATTTGATAAAAGGTTGCCAATCGCGAGTTTGGCTTTATCCCGAAATAAAAGAAGGTAAACTTTACTTTACCGCAGATTCCGATGCTGTTATAACCAAAGGCTTGGCAGCATTAGTAATTTCGGTATTTTCGGGCAATCCGCCTGCCGAAATATTTAATGCTCCTACGGATTTTATTAACGAGATTGGTTTAACCGAGCATTTGTCGCCTACGCGTAGCAACGGATTAGTCTCAATGCTTAAGCAAATAAAATTATATGCTTTTGCGTTCCAATCGAAAATTTAACAAGAGTAAAAATGCAAAACGATACCGAAAAAAAAGATTTATACAATAAAATAGTATTAACTGTAAAAACCGTTTACGACCCCGAAATGCCTGTTGATATCTGGGAGTTGGGATTGATTTACAAAATTGAAATCAAAGACGATTTTACTGTTGATATAAAAATGACTTTAACTTCGCCAAATTGTCCCGTAGCTGAGAGTTTACCTGCTGAGGTTTACGAAAAAGTTAAAATGATTGACGGAGTAAAAGATGTAAATATTACATTGGTGTTCGAACCATCGTGGAATCAAGATATGATAAGCGATGAAGGACTTTTGGAGTTGGGTTTGCTTTAGACTAACCCTACAAATTAAATCACCACTATTTTTTTAACAACAAATTGGTTGTTTTTTAGCGTAACCCGCACAAACAGAACACCTTTTGCTTTAATATTGTCAATTGTGGCAAAGTCTCCATTAATATCAGTTTTTGAGCATATTTGTTTACCATTCATATCAAAAACATCAACTCTTTTAATGTCCGCACTTGTGTTTATTCTGATATGACCGGTGCTTGGGTTAGGCGAAATATCAATTTTATTTACCGTTTGTTCCGACAACCCCATATAGTCCATCGTAGAGGGTTCAAAGATGTAATATGGCTTATTGAAAATATCGTAATGCACTCTTATATATCCTGTAGTTACAACCGAGTCGAATAAATGATAAAATTTGCCACCAACAGGAATACTATCGTATCCTTCTCCTATAAAACCAAACCAATAATCATTAATGGTCAAAACATAATAGGTTTCGTCAGCCAACAACTGCCACACCATTCCTGGTAGAACAGGATACGTAGTACCGGGATTACCCGAAGGAACTATCACTCCTTCTAAGGTAACATTTTCGGGAGGTGGTGCAAGTTTTTCTATACTTGTTAATTCTATTTCGTAGTAATCTTCGGATTGGCAATCTTGCTTAACGCTTATTGTACCAATAGCTTTAACACTGTCGTTAATTAAGTAGGTAGTGCCAAAATATTCCAAACCGGCATGTTCGCCATTAATAGTAGTTATATAGTTTATGTTATTGTAACGTACGGCATAAACCAGATTGTGAAGTGTAGGTATGCTTTCAGGTGGACATGGTCGTGTAGTTATTTTGCCGTATATAGTGTCGTAATTTTGCGAATGTAAGCCACCAGTAAAAAACAAAACTACAAACACTAGCAGTATTAATTGTTTTTTGTTATTGTAAATCATAATGTTTAATTTTTAAGGTTATTAATTCTATTATTGTAAATACAATTTGTTAGAACAATGAAACTGAATGACTTCAAAATTAAAAAATATTTACAAATAATTATTAAAAAAATCCCCCCCCATAAATTAACAAAAATTAACAAAAAATGCTGTGCTTTTACGCAGGTTAGTTATCAACATAGTATCAAGATATGATAAGCGATGAATGACCTTTGGAGTTAGATTTGCTTTAAAAACAGTTTTTTCTTCTTTGCAAAGCCCACTAATTATTTATCAGGCTCTCAATCCCTTATAAAATAAGGGGAAAATAAAAAATATGCAAAAAAGCTTGACTTCGGCTTCAAATTGTATTACCTTTGCACACTTCTTTTAAAAAATAAAAAACTAATATATGAAACTTTCGCAATTTCGTTACCATTTACCAACAGAACTTATAGCAAAATATCCTACAACCCACCGCGACGACTCAAGACTTATGGTCGTTGATAGAGCAACCAAAACCATAGAACACAAGTTGTTCAAAGACATTATAAACTACTTCGACGAAGGAGATTGCTTGATAATGAACAATACCAAAGTGTTTCCGGCGTTGCTTGTAGGCGAAAAGGAAAAAACTGGAGCTCAAATTACTGTGTTTTTACTTCGTGAGTTGAAAAGAGAAAGCCGTTTGTGGGACGTACTCGTCGATCCTGCTCGCAAAATCAGAATAGGAAATAAATTGTTTTTTGGCGAAAACGATGTGCTGATGGCTGAGGTAATTGATAATACTACATCCAGAGGCAGAATCCTACGTTTTTTATTTGATGGAACCGACGAGGAATTTAAAAGCTTGATAGACAGCTTGGGCAGAACACCTTTGCCAATCGAGTTGCAAAGACTCAGAGACATTGAAGATGAAGATAAAGAACGCTACCAAACACTGATTGCAAAACACGAAGGAGCTGTTGCTGCTCCATACGCCGGACTGCATTTTAGTCGTGAATTATTAAAACGTTTTGAGATAAAAGGTGTTGATGTTGCCGAAATTACTCTTCATTCGGGCTTAGGAAATTTCCGACCAATTGATGTTGAAGATTTGACAAAGTTTAAAATGGACTCGGAAGAGCTGATTATTGAACAAGACACTTGCGATACCGTAAACAAGGCAATTGAAAACGGTAAAAAGGTTTGTGTTGTTGGCGTTACATCACTAAAAGCTGTAGAATCATCGCATACGATAGACGGCTTTTTGAAACCCGGACATCAGTGGACGAATAAATTTATATTTCCACCTTACGATATTACCGTACCTACAACAATGGTAACTAACTTCCATTTGCCACAATCAATAATGATGATGACTACCAGTGCTTTTGCGGGCTATAATTTACTAATGACTGCATACAAAGAAGCCGTTCAGCAGAAATACAGATTTTTTGCCTACGGCGATGCAATGCTTATTTTGTAATATCTAATGGAATTATATACCGCAATTGTATTAGCTTCGGGCGATGGCACAAGGTTTGGCGATAAACCCAAGCAGTTTGCAATGTTTATAGATAAACCATTGTTGCTGCATTCTATCGATGTGTTTTTGTCAGATGAAAATTGCGATAAAGTAGTTTTAGCCTTATCGGAAAAATTATTACCCCTTTGGAAAGAAATAGTAGCTAAAAATCCTGAATATTCCGCAGTAAATGTAACAATAGGCGGCGACACCCGATTTATGTCGGTAAAAAACTCCATAGCTCTTGATATTAACACCGAGTACATTGCAGTGCACGATGCGGCTCGTCCTATAATCACAAAACCATGGCTTAAAGATATTTTTTCGCATGCAGTAAAAAACAAATCGGCTGTGCCGGTTGTTGATTTGGTTTATTCGATTAGAGCCGTAAAAAACAATACTTCGGAAGCTGTAAACAGAAGCGATTACAAAATAGTACAAACTCCGCAGTTTTTTCAGACAAGTATTTTAAAAAAGGCTTACCAACAACCATATACCGAAAAGTTCACCGACGATGCATCGGTAGTTGAAAATGCAGGATATTCGGTATCGCTTTGCGAAGGACTGAATAGGAATATAAAAATTACGTATCCGTATGATATTGAAGTTGCTAAAGCAATTAGTGAGTGGTGAGTGGTGAGTGGTGAGTGGTGCGACATTTTCGGTCATTGAGTGCCGATGTTGAGCGAAGCGAAATATCGGTGTATCGAAATGCCGAAAATGGAGAGTAAGATGAGGTTGCGGGTTACGAGTTACGGGTTTCGAGTATCCGCGAATTTGTTATCTTATTCAATATTTCTATAACACATACTTTGTAAAAGATTAGGCAATGTTGTTTAAAAAAGCAGCATTAATTCATCATAAACAGAGAGTTGAAAAACAGAATACTTTATTCATTAGTGAAATAAAATATAAAAACTTTTCTATAATAAAATGCATATTTGTTATTTATGGTGTGCTTTTTGTGCAAAAAAAGTTAAGTGAATTATATATTAACAAAAAAATAGAATAGGTATGAAAAAATTGGTTTTATTAACAACGATTATTGCGTTACTTTTTACAGGTTGTAAAAAGGATAACGGCACGGAACAGCAAAATACTAAATGTGATTTTGTAGGTTTTATGTATTATTATGGTGAGCAATATGATTTAGGAGAAATGCAGAATGATTATATTTTGCTTGGTATTGACAGAAAATACAGCGACGAGCAAATTAGAAGTTTTATTTCAACTGTGAAGCAATTTGACCAGAACTACGAGTATATAATCTACGACCAACAGCATTTCGATGCCAAAGAAATTCCTATAAAGCTTAGGACTGCTCAAACTTGCGAACAAATTACCCAACTAATTTCCTACTTGAAACGAAACCCGATAATATTGTATGCTCATTATACTATGAAGACAGACGATTGTACAAACATGATTTTTGAGAAGATGGGAGATTTATGTGTAAATAGCTACACAAACAATTTTTATGTTTCAGTGTTTGACGAAAACGATTTAACTGCTTTAAACCAAACAATTGAAGAAACAAATACTGAATTGGTAAGACAAAATGGTTCTAGACTTACCCTGTTTACTGTAAGAGCTACCAAAAACTCTAAAGGAGATGCTTTAAAAATGGCAAACTATTTTCAAGAAACAGGTCTATTTGAATATGCCTACCCTCAAAGTGTCAAATATCCTGTTGAATTTGAAATAGAAAAATAAGTGCTAAAAATCTTGCCAAAATACTTTTATGAAATTTTTGCAAGCCGATATTATTTTCCCTGTCTCGTCGGAACCAATTACCAATAGCGTTTTGGTAATTGATGATAGGAACGTTGTTGTAGATATTGTTAGTGCCGACAAAATCGGTTTGCGTGATGATGTAATTTATTACAAAGGGGCGCTTTGTCCGGGTTTTGTTAATACGCATTGTCATTCGGAACTAAGTTGGGCTAAGGGTTTAATTCCTGCCAAAACCGGATTGGATTCTTTTATTAAAAATTTGGAAAAGGCTAAGACTGAAATTAGTAACAGTACGAAAATTGAAAAAATATCGTCGGAATTAGATTTGGCATACAAAAGCGGAACCGTTGCTATGATTGATATTTGCAATACCGACATAAGCATTTCTCCAAAATTAAAAAGTAATATTTTGTTTTACAATCTTATTGAGTTGTACGGTTCTGAAAGTGAGCATGCTGATAAAATTTTCGCCGAAGGACTTAGTTTGAAAAACAAATTCCAATCGAACCAATTAATTTCTGAAATTACCGCTCACGCACCTTATTCGGTGTCGTTGGAGTTGATGCAAAAAATTAGCGATAACAATAAATCTCTGCAAAGTATTCATCTGTTGGAAAACGACGACGAAAACGAACTTTTTATAAAAGGAACGGGAACAATCGTAGAAAGGCGAAAGTATTTCAATCCGAATTACGCAGGTTGCGATGCTACCGGAAAACGTTCTTTACAAAGCGTATCCGGCAATATGAGCAGAGATGTAAGCACATTGTTTGTCCACAATACTGTGGCTTTGGAAGAAGATATTGACTTTGCACTTCAAAATTTCAGCGATTTGTATTGGGCGTTTTGTCCGAATTCAAATTTGCACATAGAAAATAAGCTTCCCAACGTTCCATTATTCGTCGACAAAAATACCAAAAACACTATTGGTACCGATAGTTTGGCTTCTAATACGGAACTAAATATGCTATCGGAAATTATGACCTTTATGAATAATTTTCCGCAGTTGAAATTTAATCAACTATTACGTTGGGCAACCTTAAACGGAGCGGAGTTGATAAAATTTGACAAGATGTTAGGTAGTATCGAAGTTGGGAAAGCTCCCGGAATTGTAAATATTCCGAATTTTGATGTTGAAAAAGGAGTTCCGACGAACAGCAAGTGCAGTTTGGTATGTGCCGCTAATAGCTATTTGTAATTTAATTAGTCGCCTATAGATAGCTGAATATCGGAAATTTCCACTTTGCCACCTTCGGAAAAAATAATTATCCAATTATTGTCTTCGCGTTGCCATTTGGTCTGGGCGCTAACTCCGATAAGGTATTCGCTATATTCGCCCGGTTTAATATCTCTAATAACAAAACCGCCGTTTTTAATGCCGTCTTTACCGTAATTTATAAAAATGTTTGGGTTGCTGTTATCGGCTGCCTTTGCCTTAATTATGAGATAGTTGTTTTTGCGAAGTCGGAATTCTACAACATTGAAATCAAATTTATGTTCATCTCCAACATTAACAACAATATTCTGATTAGCAATGTTAATAATTGCGTGGTCGGCTAAGTATTTTCTAATCTTTGCAATTTGATTTTGCGGATACTTGTCGGTAGGTACAATCAATATTGCACTTTCGTAAGCTTCTATTGCTTGGTCGTAAATTTTGTTTTTGTACAAATTGTCGGCTTTGGCAATGGCTGCGTTAAACTCTTCCGAACGTTGAGCTTTAATTTTTTCTAACAATGTATTTATTTTCGAAATTTGCTGATTAGGATAGCTTTCCGATGGCTTGACTTCCAAAGCTTTATTATAATAGTTTATGGCTTCGTCATAATCTTCTATCTGCATAAGCCCGTCGGCTGTGCTGATGAGTGCATTGTACTTATTGTTAATTTCGTCGATGATAGCCTGTTTTTTAGCTTTTATGTCGTTTATTTGTTTTTTCGGATATTCTTCTTTTGGTTTAAGTTCGGAGGCTGACTCGTATTTTTCAATAGCTAGGTCGTAGTCTTTGTTTTCAAAAGCCAAATCGCCGGCTTCTATAAACAAATTGTAATTTTTATCAATATCGGCGATGATGGTATTGATTTCTTCGATTCTATCGCTTGCAAACTTATCTTTAGGCTTGTATTCTAATGCTTTGTTGTATGCAGCAATAGCTTGCGAGTACTGCTTTTGTTCAAACAAAGAGTTAGCTTCCGAAATATTCTGATTGTAAGCCTTGTTTTTAGCTTCAATATCGCTTAATATTTTTTCGGTTTCAGAAATTCTACCAATAACATATTCATCGTTGCTGTTAAGTTTGTTCAGGTTTTTGTAGCCGGTTAGAGCTTCGCTATACATTTTGTTTTCAAAATTTTTATCAGCTTCGGATAGAATGCTGTTATATTCTTTCTCTCTATTTTCTATATCCTTAATAATTTGGTTTATTTCGGCAATTTTACTATTAGGGTAAGTTTCGTCAGGCTTGATAGTTAGCGCTCTGTAGTAGGGTTCTAATGCTTCGTGATATTTTTCATTGTTGAAAAAATTGTCAGCCAAACTGATAGCTTCGTTGTACAGTCTGTCGTTTTCTGCGTTTTTATTAATAATTGCTTGTAGTGTCGAGATTTTTTCTTTTGGATAAGTTTCGTCGGGCTTTATCTTCAAAGCTTCTTTGTACGAACTAATAGCATCTTCAAGTTTGTTGCTTTCGGCAAAACCATCAGCGCTGGCAATTAATGAGTTGTATCGCTGAATGGCATCTTTTTGTTCGGTTATTAGTTTTTCGGCTTCAGCAATTTGTTGTTTAGGATAGGTTTCGCCTTGCTTAATTGCCAATGCGTCTTTATATGCTACAATACTGTTTTCGTACAATTTTTTATTAAACAGCGAGTCGGCTTTATCTATGGCTGCAATGTATTTTAATTCCGTTTCCGCTTTTTGAGCCATAAAATCTTTTATTTCGGCTATGCGCTGAGCATGTAGTTTTTCCGAAGGTTTTATTTTGATGGCAGTAGAATATTCGGCTAAGGCTTCTTCCCATTTTTGTTTTAAGTAAAAATCGTCGGCTTTTTCAATAATTCTATTGTAATTTTCTTCAATATGTCTAGCTTCGGCAAATATTTCTTCTATTTCCGAAATTTTAATTTTAGGATATTTTTCATCGGGTTTGATTTCAGATGCTGATTTATAGCTTGTAATAGCGTTTTGATAATCTTTCAAATCAAAGAATTTGTCGGCACTTGCGATAAAAGAAAAATATTTTTCATCAATACTTTTCTGTTCTGCTACCGCCTGATTAGCTTTTTCCAACATCTCTTTCGGGTATACGGCATCAGGGTTAAGGTAAATGGCTTCTTTGTAAAGTAGGGCAGAGGCTTCAAAAAGTTTATTCACGTACAAACTATCGGCATCTTTAATTGCCTTATCGTAGTTGGCTTGTATGTTTATCCTTTTGTTGATAATGTCTTCGGTTTCGGATAATTTTTGTAAAACTTCGGCATTATCGGGAAACATCTTCAACACAGCTTTATATTTATATAGAGCCAGTTCAAATTCGTTTTTTTCAAAAAGTCTGTCGCCTGCAGCCATCAAATCGTTTACTCTAACTTCATTATCTTCAACTTCATTTAGCTTAAAAATTGCATCTTCAATTATTGATTTTACGTTTCTATCGCCTGGTCTAACAATGTACGCCTTTTCGTATTCGGCAATTGCCAACTTGTATTTTTTTTCTTTCATAAGCTGGTCGCCGGAGTTAATAGCGTTCAAATAATATTGTTTATGGATTGGATTGGTATAAACTCTACCAATAGATGTAAGCCTGTCTTTTATAAACTGAGATTCGTGATTTAGTGAAAGAGCTTGTAAAAACAGAGTTTGAGCCTGTTCGTAATAGCCGTCTAAGTAATATTCTTCTCCTTTTATTACAATGTTTTCAAATATGCTGTTTTTAATGTTAGGATCCTTTTCAAAAATTTCATCAACTTTGTATTTCATTTTTATTGCTTCAATAGACTCCTGATCCATTTTCAAAGCAGTTTCAAAACAATAATTTGCTTTTGCGTAATCCTTATCATTAAATGCTGCATTGCCTTGTTGCATCAGTGTATGAAAATCAAAAGATGAATTTTCTTGTGCTAAGACAAAAGTGTTTATTAATAGCGTTGCTGTCAGTAGGCAGAATCGTTTTAAAAACTTCATTTGTAAATATTTTTGTGCAAAAATTTTAGTTTAAGTTGTTATAAATTACATGTATAACGTAAAAAAGTTAATATTATTTGCAAATTTTATACCAATCGACAAATTATCAATAAGATTTACCGTAAAATAATACAATAAATGTCGCAAATCCATAACTAATTAAGGGTTTTGAGCTAATAATCGATTAAACAAAAACTCCGTCTTTCATTACAAGAGTTCTGGAACTGATATTGCTTAAATCTTTGTTATGAGTTACTATTAAAAAGGTTTGTTTTAGCTCATCTCTGAGGTTCAAAAACAGGTTGTGCAATTCTAAAGCATTTTTTGAGTCCAAGTTTCCCGAAGGTTCGTCAGCCATAATAATTGCAGGCTTGTTAACTAGAGCTCTGGCAACTGCGACACGCTGCTGTTCGCCACCCGAAAGTTCCGAAGGCTTGTGCTCGCTTCTATCCGACAGGTTTAGCATGTTTAATAAATCGCGTGCTTGGTTTTTGGCTTCTTTTAAGGATAATCCCTTTATAAGAGCAGGCATTGCAACGTTTTCAAGTGCGGTAAATTCGGGTAATAGGTGATGAAACTGAAAAACGAAACCTATCTTGGCGTTTCTAAATTCCGATAGCTTGTTGCCACTAAGTTTGTGGACTTCAACACCATCGACAAAAACTTCTCCTTTAGTAGGCTTGTCCAACGAACTAAGTATTTGCAACAGAGTCGTTTTGCCGGCTCCCGAAGCTCCCATAATAGTAACTATTTCTCCTGCTTGAATTTCAATATCAATGCCTTTCAGGACTTCTAAAGAGCCGTATTGCTTGTATATGCCTTTACCTTTTATCATATGTTTTTTTACAAAAGTATGCAATTATTTACAAATCGTTATTAATGAGTTTGCGTTGATAATATTTTTTTGATAGTGTTTTTATAATTAAATTTATTATAGATTTGCAAAAAATATATCTTGTTGTGGTGTTAGAATAGATATAAATTTAAAAAAATACTTAATGGCTATTTTAAACAAACAACAGTGGTAAGTACAATTGTTATATTGAAATACGTATAGTTGTTGGCATTATTAATCATTTTAAAAATATAAATCGCAAATGAATTTACACGAATATCAGGCAAAAGAAATATTAGCATCCTATAATGTTGATATTCCTATAGGAATAGTAGCTCACAACGTTAGCGAAGCCATTGAAGCTGCAAAGCAAATAAAAAAAGAAACCAACTCCGATTTTTGCGTTATAAAAGCGCAAATACATGCCGGCGGACGCGGAAAAGGCGGCGGCGTTAAACTTGCAAAATCTTTGAAAGATGTTGAAGAAATAGCATCGCAAATACTTGGTATGACTTTAGTTACACCACAAACTGGACCCAAAGGCAAACTTGTAAGAAAAGTTTTGGTGCAGCAAGATGTTTACTACCCGGGTAACTCGCCAACTCAAGAGTTTTACGTTAGTTTGCTTTTAAACAGAGCCGAAAATAAAATAATGATCATGTATTCGCCCGACGGAGGTATGGATATTGAAGCCGTTGCCGAAAAAACTCCCGAGCGTATATTTATTGAACTAATTGAGCCAAGTATAGGTTTGCAAACGCATCAATGTAGGAAGGTGGCTTTTAACTTGGGGTTGAGCGGATTGGCTTTCAAAAACATGGTAAAGTTTGTTCAAAACTTGTACAATGCCTACATTGGAGCCGATTTTTCGCTGTTGGAGATAAATCCTGTGCTTAAAACCAGCGACGACAAAATTTTAGCAGTTGATAGTAAGGTTAAAATAGATGATAACGCTATGTATAGGCATCCGGATTTTGTTGAGCTCAGAGATATACACGAAGAAGATCCTGCCGAAGTTGAAGCCGGAAAACACGACCTTAACTACGTTAAATTAGATGGCAACGTTGGCTGTATGGTAAATGGAGCCGGACTTGCAATGGCAACAATGGATATAATAAAACTTAGCGGTGGTGAACCTGCTAACTTTTTAGACGTTGGAGGCTCGGCAAATGCCGAAAGAGTTGAGCAAGCGTTCAGAATTATTTTGAACGACAAGTCGGTGAAGGCTATTTTGGTTAATATTTTTGGAGGGATTGTCCGTTGCGACAGAGTTGCACAGGGTATTGTAGATGCGTACAAAAACATAGGAAATATTGAAGTTCCAATTATTGTGCGTTTGCAAGGAACCAACGCAACTGAAGGCAAGGAAATGATTAAAAATTCGGGGCTCAACGTACTGCCGGCTATAGAATTGCAAGAGGCAGCCGATTTAATTAATCAGGTGCTGAAGTAGGGAAATATCTCAAAAAAATCAAATTTTCTTACAATTTTTTATTTCATAATTAACAAAAAATTACTTTTGCAAAATTATGAACATATCGGTAGAATTATTTTTATTAGTTGTTTCGATTCTCGTCTTTGTCAGCTTAGTGGTTGGAAAGATGGGAAGCCGATTTGGTGTACCTACGCTGTTGCTTTTTTTACTCATTGGTATACTGTTTGGCTCTGATGGGTTAGGTATTCAATTTCATTCGCCAAAGATAGCCCAAGCTATAGGCGTAGTTGCTCTGAATATTATTCTATTCTCCGGTGGATTAGATACTCGAATGTCTGAGATAAAGCCTGTTGCCGTACAGGGCTTTATACTTGCCACTGTGGGAGTTTTGCTTACGGCAGTTATTACAGGAGTTTTTATATATTGGTTAACCAACAACTATTTTAGTGCCGTAACATTTACGCTTCTTGAATCTCTGTTGCTTGCCAGTGTTATGTCATCTACCGACTCAGCTTCCGTATTCTCTATCCTGCGTTCAAAAAACCTTTCGCTAAAAGAAAATCTGCGCCCTTTGTTAGAGTTTGAGAGTGGAAGTAACGACCCAATGGCGTACATACTTACAATTGTATTCGTTCAACTTATTCAGTCGCCCGAAATAGATACTTTGAAAGCAATAATAATGTTTTTCCAACAGTTAATTTTAGGCGGATTAGCAGGTTATTTGTTAGGGAAAATGCTATTTGTTCGCATTATTAATAAAATTGAATTAGAAAATGATGCTCTGTACTCTGTACTGCTTATTACGCTCATGTTCTTTTTGTTCGGAATTACAACATTTATCGGAGGTAACGGATATTTGGCAGTTTATATAGGAGGTCTGTTTATTGGTAATAGTAAATTTGTGCACAGACGTAGTACGCTTAAGTTTTTCGATGGAATGACTTGGTTGGTGCAAATTCTGATGTTCCTTTCATTAGGTTTGCTCGTTAATCCTTCGGAGTTGTTGCTGATAGCGAATGTGGGAATTCCTATAGGATTGTTTATGATTTTTGTTTCGCGTCCTATCACCGTTCACGCTTGCTTATTGCCATTCAGAAAAATGACTCTAAGAGCGAAGCACTACGTTTCGTGGGTTGGTTTACGCGGCGCTGTACCAATTATTTTTGCCACATATCCTTGGGTAGCAGAACTTGAACATGCTAAAACGATTTTCAACATTGTGTTTTTTATAACTATCATATCGCTTTTGGTACAGGGAACCACAGTTGGCGCTATGGCAAAATGGCTAAAGCTATCGGAAGTGGCACCTAAAAAAAGGAAGTTAAAAAAGTTTGATGTAGAGATTGCAGACGAAATAAAATCTTTTATGAGCGAAATATCTATAAAGGAGGAGTACTTAGCCAACGGCTCGCAATTAAAGGACATAAAAATACCGGACAATACGCTAGTTATAATGGTAAAACGTGATGAGCATTTTTTTGTCCCACGTGGTAACACAGAGCTAAAGGTTGGAGATGAAATTTTGGTTATTACTGACGACGAGGAAGCTTTGGAAACAACCTACGAGTTCATTAAAGGCGAAAACTTTTTTGAAGAGATATAGAAAAAAACAAGTTTGGAATAGAACAAAAAAACAATTTTTCTTTACTTTTGCAAACTCAAAAAATGACTTCGTAGCTCAGCTGGTAGAGCAATTGACTCTTAATCAATGGGTCGAGGGTTCGAATCCCTCCGAGGTCACTTGATATACAAAGGCTTGCATTGTTACAATTGCAGGTCTTTTTTTTTGCTGAAATAGAATATAAACGTAGCAATTAAAAAAGCACCTACCGATAATTCGACAGGTGCTTTTTATTGTGGTGGGAGCAACAGGAGTTGAACCTGTGACCCCCTGCTTGTAAGGCAGGTGCTCTAAACCAACTGAGCTATGCTCCCAAAAACAGAGTGCAAAGATAATATTTTTTTAATATACAGACCAAAAATCAGAAAAAAAATAAAAAATTTTCATATCAATCTGTTTATTACGGTAATTACTTAAATTTGCAGTCGTTACTTTTCTGTTTTATGAAGATGAAGAAATCTTTTGTCCTGCTTTTTATAATATCGTTGCTATTTGTTTCGTGTACAAGTACTAAAAATGCGTCACAAAAGAGAGAGTATTTATTGATAAAAAATTCAATCAAAGTCGATAAATCGTATGTTAAATCCGGCGACTTATCCGGACTTACCACACAAAAACCTATCAAAGGCATTACATCTTCATTTTTCAGACCCGGAATTTGGTTTTACAAAAAAAGTATGCAAGGCAAAGAAAACGGTTTTAAAAGGTTTCAACGCAAAGCCTTTGGAAAAGAGCCAGTGTACATGGATTCGGCTCATATTTCGCAAACCATAGATAACTTTAATGCATACCTGAAAAATAAAGGCTTTTATCACGCTTCTGTAGATTATTCGGTTAAGTTGTCAAGAAAAACCGCTAAGGTGTATTACAACGTTTTGTGTGGCTCGCCATGCATTGTAGATACTATCAACTATGCTATTCCCGATACGAATATTATTAATCTCATTAAAGAGCAAGGAACATCGTCCAAACTTAAGCCTAAGATGATTTTCGACACCTATCTTTTGAACGAAGAAAGAACATATATGTCGGATATACTCAGAGATAACGGCTATTATTCGGTTTCGCCAAACGAAATTTACTATGTAGTAGATATGTCGGACGATAAAAGCGTAGCAGATGTTGAAGTCAGGATGAAAAAGTGGAAGCGAAAGAGTGACACAAGCGATGTTGTGCAAGAACTTTCACATCCTAAATTTTACATAAATAAAATAGATATTATTACTAATGCCAAACCTGAAGTAGGTTTTCAGCAGTACGATTCGCTTACGGTTCATTATAAACCCAGAAGAAAATCTCCCAATGTCAACACTGCTAACGTATTTTGGCAAGATAAGTTGCAGATACGACCATCGGTTTTGACCTCTATTTTACAAGTGCACGACAATCAGCTGTTTAGCCAGCAAAACGTAAATAATACTTACAAACGTTTTATAAAGTTGCCTATAATAAAAAGTGCAAGTATTACCATGCAAGAGTCGAAAAAGCACAGTCCCGACTCAAATTTCGTCGATTGTAGGATTAGATTGTTGCACAACAAGAATAAAATTTTCAATTTCGGTGTAGAAGGTACAAACTCGGCAGGTATGCTCGGTACCGGAATTAGAACAGGAATAGTGCACAAAAACATTTTCAGAGGAGCCGAAGTTTTTTCGTTCAATTTGAGAACCAATGCCGAAATTCAGCCATTAACAATGAGGGAAGATGCCGATAATCTATTCCTCATTTTCAACACTTTGGAAGCAAGTGGCGAAACTAGTTTGTCTTTCCCCAGCATATTATTGCCTCTAAAATTAACAAGCGGTTGGGGTATTCAAGAGGCAAGTTCATCGCTGAATTTTGGTATAGGATACATGTTGAGACCTCAATACTCAAGAAGTCTGATTTCACTTTCGTGGAACTACAATTGGCAGTTTCATCAAAATTTAAAACACACATTCACTCCTGTAGAACTTAGCTATATCAATGTGTTGAACATTAGAGAGGATTTTCAAAACTACCTCGATTCCTTATCCGACCCGCATTTCAAATCGGTTTTTACCAATCACTTGCTCACAACTATTAGGTATAACATGGTTTTGACCAACGATTTCGACTCAAAAAGTGCCCGGCAATATTCCGTACGTTTCAATATTGAAACATCGGGAAATGCTTTTTACTTGTACGATAAGTATATAACTAAACTTGCTACAGAAGACTATTATAGTCGTTTGGGCGTTAGGTATGCGCAATATTTCCGCACCGATGTCGATTACCGTTCATATTGGAATTACGCTCCTGACGCCAATGTAGCTTTCAGGTTTTTGGCAGGTATATCTATTCCTTACGGAAATTCTCAAGTTGTTCCGTTTGAAAAAAGTTTTTGGTTAGGCGGAGCTAATGACATGCGTGGCTGGAAGCTTCGTACGCTTGGACCTGGTAGTTATTCGAAAGAAGGGACTAATGTTTTCGATAAATCGGGTAACATCGTACTTCATAGTAGTATTGAGCAACGTTTTCCAATTTATAGCTTCTTGAACGGAGCTATATTTGCCGATGCCGGTAATATTTGGATGCTAAATAAAGTAGAAGATTTTGAAGGAGCCGAATTTAATTTCTCCGAATTTTACAAGCAGATAGCCTTGGATGTTGGTCTTGGCTTGAGGTTTAATTTCAACTTTTTTGTTTTCAGAGTCGATTGGGCTTTACCTCTATCGTATCCCGACGACAATTCGGCATTTATCAATGTCGATAAAATTAAATTACGCAACGGAAACTTTAATTTTGGGATAGGTTATCCGTTCTAAAAATATAAAATGCAAAAACAATTACTCGAAGATGCTATTATTTCAAATATCGGTTATGTCCCAACCGATAATCAAAGGAGTGTTGTAGGCAAAATTTCGGATTTTTTGTTGCAAAAAGACCCGTACTCGCTATTTGTACTCAACGGTTCGGCTGGTACAGGTAAAACAACCTTGATAAATGCAATTGTAAAAACTTTAAAAAACACCAGAACTCCTTATGTGCTATTAGCTCCAACCGGAAGAGCAGCTAAGGTTATGGCAAACTATACAGGAGAAACGGCTCTTACCTTGCACAAGTTTTTGTATTACTACAGCTATGATGAGTCGGGGGATTGGAAATCGCAGTTGAAAAATAATAAATCGGAAAATGCAGTTTTTATGGTCGATGAAGCCTCGCTACTTTCGTACAATGCAAGTGCCTTTGATAACTACCAACAAGTTTTACCCGACCTGATTAATTTCGTTTTTTCAAAACCTAATAATAAACTCATTTTTATAGGCGACACTTGTCAGCTTCCCCCTATTGATAGCACTATAAGTCCTGCCATGGATGCAAAAACAATGGAGTCGTTGTTTTCGTTAAATGTCTCCGATTCGAATTTAAGTCAGGTTGTGCGGCAGTCGGAAGATTCGGCAATTCTGTCGCTCGCCGAATTTGTCAGAACCAAAATATCAAATAATAATGCAGATTTACCATATCTAATGATTGAGGAAAATGCTGCAGATGTTACTGTTGTTGATGGATATGAATTTATAGATAATTTGGAAACAGCATATTCTCGTTTTGGGAAAAACGATGTGGTCCTGGTTACAATGTCGAACAAACGAGCAAATTTATTCAATAAAACTATTCGCGAACGCGTTTTTTATCAAGATTTTGAAATCAACGCAGGCGACATGATAATGGTGGTAAAAAACAATTATTTTTGGCTCAAAGATATTGATCAAGGTGGTTTTATTGCCAATGGCGATATAGGCGAAGTGCTGAGCATCAGAAATTTTGAAGAAATTGGCGAATTCAAATTTGCCGATGCTCAAATTAAACTCATCGATTACGAGCAGCCGCTTACAGTTGAAGTTAAAGTTTTGCTCAATACTTTATGGTCGGAGCAGGCAGGACTTGGTTCCGACAAAAGTTATCAGCTGTACAATATGGTAGCTCAAAAGTATGCTCATATTGCTTCTAAAGCCAAAAGGAACGAAAGTATTAGAAACGATGAGTATTACAATGCTCTACATATTAAATTTTCGTATTCGCTAACTTGCCACAAAACTCAAGGCGGACAGTGGAAAGCGGTGTTTGTAGAAAATCCTTTTTACAACGAGAGCATGCAAACAGTTGAAAATTTAAAATGGTTGTACACTGCGATAACCAGAGCAACCGATAAATTATATTTGGTTAATTTTGAGAAACAATTTATAAAATAATTAATTATGAGAATAGGTTTAGGCTTTGATGTGCATGCTTTTGAAAAGAACAGAGAATTTTGGTTGGGCGGCGTTTTAATAGACCATTACCAAGGTTTGGCTGGTCATTCCGATGCCGATGTGCTTATACACAGTATTTGCGATGCATTGTTAGGAGCAGTTAATTTGGGTGATATAGGCTCCAATTTTCCTGACAGCGACCAAAAATACAAGGATATCAGAAGTATGGTCTTGCTTAAGGCAGTAGCCGAAAAGTATAAAAACATAGGATACAAAATAGTTAATATAGATTCGGTTGTAGTGATACAAAAACCAAAGATAGCACCGTATATACCGCAGATGAAAGAAGAAATTGCTAAATGCTTAGGTATAGACGTAAATCAGATTTCTATAAAAGCCACAACTACCGAACATCTTGGTTTTGAAGGTCGTGAAGAAGGAGTTTCGGCACAAGCTGTTGTTTTGGTTGAAAAGGAATTTGTGTAGTGTTTCGGGTTGCGTGGTGCGTGGTGCGGGTTTCGGGGTGCGGGTTACGGGTTATCCCGAAGTTTCGGGAGTCACTGAGTGCCGAAAGCGTATCGAAGTGCCGAAAATGGAGAACGCTTTGGACTTCGGCTCTTCGACAAGTTTAGTAACCGAAGTCTATCACCCACCACTCATCACTCATCACCATTCACCCAACACTAATTAATATCAAACGATAGGCTAAAACGCATTGTATTTGCAAGCGGGTGTTTAGAGTTGGTTGTGTAGTTCACTACAGGAATAATGTACGAAACGTCAATTCCAATTACGTTGTATTTAAAACCGGCTCCTAATGTAGCAAACGACCTTCCACCTTTGTTTTTATTTTCGTAAAAGAAACCGCCTCTTAAAGCAAACTGTTCAGCGTACCAATATTCAACACCGGTAGCAACGTTATATTCTTGCATTTCTTCTTGAAAACCGCCGGGAGCATCATAAAACGAGTGAATAATTCCCACAGGAACCGAAACATCGTCATCTAACCCAAGTAATGTGCCGTCTTCTCCAACCCTTCTGGGTGTTGGAACCAATAGTTTATTGATTTCCAACATAAAAGTTGCTTTATTGTAGTTGTCAAAATCAATGTGTAAAGCAGGACCTATACGCAAGTTTGCCGGAATAAATTCTTTTTCGGTATTATCGTCGGTATAAGATATTTTACTACCGATATTAGAAATATTGACACCCCATGCAAAATAACCTTCGTAATTTGAAATAACTATGGGCAAACGTTGATATACCGATACGTCTGCCGCAATTGAGTTGCCAGGTTTAGTGCTTTGCGACCCAATTGATTGTCCCAAAGTCAGATTTGAGTATATATATCGGGCTGAAATACCTCCCGACAATGTAGCGGTAAGCATTCGAGAGTAAGTTACATCAAAAGCAAATTCGTGTGGAACATAATTACCTATGCTATAATTGTATTCGTCGGTAAATGCTATATTTCCTAAATTAAAATATCTTAGCGAAGCAGCTATTACCTGATTTCTATCAATACGAGCGTATCCCGACAGGTAAGCTAAGTCTATGTCTTTTGCTATACTTGCAAGCCAAGGACTATATGCAACACCTACACCCATTTTGCTTTTTGTATAAGCATATTTTGCAGGATTGTAGTGCATAGAAAATGCGTCGGGTTCGGAAGCAACGCCCATATCGGCAAGTGAGCCGCCGCGTGCATCAGGCGATATAGTTAAAAATGGAACTGTTGTAGTTATTGGATTATAGGCTCCTGTATATGAGTTTTGTGCTGAAATCCCTATAGTTGTTAGAGTTAAAATAGCTATAAGTAACTTGTTTAAGTATTTCATTATGTTTTTTTTGTTATAGTTTTTAATAATTTATTTGCAAATAATTGTTTATCGGATAACGGTGCAAAAGTATAAATATTGTGCTTTTAAACTAAAAATTAGAATTTTATCAGTTTAGCACCTTTGTGAGTTTTGTTTCCTGAGTATTTCACATTAATTTGTAATGCATAAACGCCTTTTTCCAAATGATTTTTACTCATAGCATTGCGCCACTCAATAGGTCCTATGTGGAATCCTTGCGATTTATATCTGCGGTTTGGAATATAACTGACCTGTTTTCCTGTAATATCAACTAATTGAACCAAAACATCTACATCTTCATCGAATAAATTTATATCAAATTCTAAAAAGAAATATTGGTCAAACGGATTGGGGTACACATTAACGTTGGTTATCTCAATTTCAAAATCGTCTATTACTTCAAATTCTATGGAAGCCGTACTCGAATTGTTTAAAATATCCCACGCCTTAAGTGTAAGCGTGTGTTTGCCAACTTCCAAATCGCGGAATTTATATCTCACCAATCCCGATTTATATGTATTAGTATCAGCTGTGTAGTAGTCGTTTAGTTGAATTATGTTTGTAATATCGTCGTCTAAATAAGCCGTAATGCTGTGTCCAATACTGTTTCCGGTGGTGTTAATGCCTTGCTCGTCAGAAAGTTTAGCCAACAAAAGCGGATGTTTTGAAGTTTTATCTCCGCTTACAAAGTAAAAGTTGTCCATATACAGTTTTATTATCGGACCTTGGTTGTCGTCAATTTGTTGTCCGGCGCCGCCTATAAATATAGTAGTGTCAAAACCGTTGGCATCTTGCAAAGAATTAAAATCGTATGCGTAATACGAAATTTTTCCTTTACCGAATGAGTAATCTATATCTTTTGGAATAATAAAAGTAGCTTCAAAATCGCCGTTTTTAACTTGCGATAAGCCCCTGTACAAAACATTATTTTGAGTAACAAACGACCTTACGGGACTTTTTGGAGAATTTCCCAATGTTTGGTGTGTTTGCGGCTTATCTATAATTTGGATTTGTACAATGCCGTTAAAATCATCAATTTTGCGACCTTGCAGGTTTGTGATAATGCCTTTAAGAGTAAATTTTTCCATTGCTTTAAGCGTGTCGGAAAACAAGTTAATGGCAATATCGTTGATGTGAGTTGTGGCAACATTCAATTTAGGTATTCCTAATTGGAGAGCAGGATCACCAAGTAGTATGAAGTTTTTCGAGTCATGATTGTTTCCGGTTTGGGCTTTTGAGTATGCCAAAACATCTCCAAATCGTGGCAATTCGTTACCTTTTATGGAAAAGATAGTGTCGTAAAATGCAATAGAAAGGGTGTTGTTAGTTCCTGTGGTAGCTAATCTGGTTGTAGTAAAAAGTGCAGGAGAACCACCGCTTGGATTTAAAAACACCAACTCGCCTGCAGATATAAATTCGGGATTATCGTATGGGGCAAACTCGCAGGTGGCAGTCATGTAAATAGGCATTTTGTTGTAATTTGTCATTGCCTTTATTTCGGGTATGGTAAGCACGCCTTCGTGAGCCAAACCCCTTTCGCCGCCGTGTCCGGTATAGTTAAATATTAAAATACCTTCGGATATTTGTTTTTGTATGTCGGTGTTTACATCGGGGTACGAGTGTCCGCTTGCGGTGGTTACTCGTTTGTAAGCATCTAAATATATTTTTCGCAAGTTCAGAACGGGAGCATTTTTGCCAATAAGTGGCGAAAGGTAGTCTTCGGGGTGGTTTATGTGAGCGTTGTTATCTTGGTCGTCGGCTACT
Source organism: Lentimicrobiaceae bacterium (assembly GCA_028697555.1). NCBI lineage: Bacteria > Pseudomonadati > Bacteroidota > Bacteroidia > Bacteroidales > Lentimicrobiaceae > Lentimicrobiaceae bacterium. The sequence goes on from JAQVEX010000002.1 coordinate 59,097, forward strand.
AAACATATTTTGTTTCTCCACTCTCCAAGGCTTTGTTTAGGGCTTGTTGCGTAAAAAATAGTTTTATCGACGGCAATTTTGGCTTCTTCCAAGGTTTTAACAGGGAACCTGCCTATGCCCACATCAGCACTACCGTTAGCATCTTCTCCTTCTTGTGGGTCTAACAAAACAAAAAAATCGTCGCATTGAGTAGATGCACCAAATGATACAACATTGCCTTTATTCTGGAAAGTAGGTATAAAGTTAGTGTTGTTAGCTATGCGATCTTTATAATCAAATGAGCCGTCGCCGAATAGTAGCACATATCTGAGTTTGTTACCTTCGCTAGGACGGTGATACAACATGCCTATAAAGTTACGAATAGCCGAAACATCTTGCATTCCCGACGAAAATTCGTTGTAAATCTTTTTTACAGGAACTATGGCTGTTCTGAATCCGTCGAAATTTTCATGGAAAGTAGCTAAACGCTTAGCTTCCTGCTGAAATGGCTCGTAATATATAATCAACATATCTATGTTGTTGATGCTATGCAGATTCTGATTTTCAACTTTTTCTACAAAAGTTACACTCAAAAAGTCATTGTTACGGAAGGCTATAAACTCGCGTAAAATAGGAGTTTCTACGGTAAATGACATTGAGTTGGCAGCACGCACGGCATCAATATTTTTCACTTTTGTAGGGTCGGTAACTTCCCAAATATTAATATCGGCATTGGTATTAGATAAGGTGTATTTAGTTATTTTATTGGTTCCTATGCTCTTCGGGTCGGCAAAGTTCATCTGCGAGCCGTGCATCACCAAATTTTTTGTAACAATTACCTGAATATAATTAAGCCATAATTTGTCGGCACCTGCACCGTTAAACTTAACTGATACGTCGAGTTTATCGCTATTGGCTTTAACAATCTTATGCCCTTCGCGATAGTCGGCAAAAGCGTGACTAGAGTGTGGTACAAAAGAAATTACTGCAATCGAATTTCCGTCGCAATATATGTTTGCAGTTTTAGGTTGGGCAACATCGGCTAAAACACCGTATCGTACTTTAATATCGCTATTTGCTACAACATTTGGAAAATTAAAAGTAGGTACTTGTATTATGTTGTTTATAGGATTTGCTTCTTCACCAATCCATTCTTTTCCCGAAGAAAGCCTGTTTTGCAGTTCACTTTCGTGATACAAACATTCTTGAAATGTTGTAGATGTTGTATTTGGCGTTTCAGTTGAAAGCGTTTGATTTTGGATTCTTAATCCGTTGCTGCCTTCACAATTCAAAAAATAATATGTGTAGTCGTCGTATAAATGCAAACTGTGAACATAATGCTTTAGCCTCGAATCGTATTTAAAGGTATTGGGAGATGTTCCGTAAAACAGAATGTAATCGCCGTCAATAAACTTGTCAGGAAATTTGCTTATAACCTTTATAGCATTTTCTTCCAAATCGTCGAAAACTTGCAAGCTGTTCTTTTCGGGGAGCATTCCGCCGCCATAGCCGTACAGCTTAATATTGTTGGGAGTAACGTTACTCATGTTTATACCCATTTGTTGCATATCGCTGTACGTAATTTTGTACACACCTGTTTTGTTTAGCTTGATTTTGTACCAATTACCACTTGCCAATTTTGAATTATCAGCATAGCGAAACTCAAACGTACTTCGTTTTTGTGTAGGAATTACGACTATATCTATAGTAAAAGAATTTATTTTGAAGTAATTGTTGTTTTCATCTTTAATAATTGGAACAAACGAAATGTTGGCTATAGCTGTGCTACGACTATAAGTTACATGAGCTTCTATTTTGTTTGTGTCGGCTGTGGCGATAGGTAGTTCGAGTAAATTAATTAAGTCAGAGCTAATCGGTTCATAAGTTATATCGGTGATTTTTACATCGCATTCGTTAAAACCTTTTGGCAAGAAATAGCTATAGTTAAACAAAGGATTATAATCTTGCGTTGGGTCATTATATAAATTGGCTGCCTTAATCAAATAGGTTCCTAAATTTTGCTCAAAAGAAACGATAGGTTCATTCCATTTGATAACAAATGATTGCTTGTGTTGAGCCATGCTATTATTAAACGATAGCAATATTAGTAAGCACGTGAGAAGTATGTATAAGTTAACTCGTTTAATAGTCATACACTTGTTTATTTTATTTTAATAATTTTCCCATGAGTGGTGTTAGCTAAGCCTTCAGATGTTTTAATGCTGATATTAAACAAATAAAAACCTGCCGGTACATCGCGACCGTTGTCGGAGCGACCGTCCCATTCAATGGCTTTGCTAATTGAACCAAACTGAAAATCGGTACTTTTTATTGTTCTAACCAAAACTCCCGACATGGAAAAAATATTTATTACGATTTCAAAAGTAACGTTTTTCTGATTATGCTCGAAAATGATATTGGTTTTATCTGTAAACGGATTGGGATACGCAAATCCCCTGTTGACTTGAAAAATATTTTTTTCGGTAACCGTAAAGTTAATCCTTGCACTAGATGAGTTGTTAAAAATATCCCACACTTTAAAATCGATATGATGTTCGCCGGGGGCAAGGTCAATAAACGGAAACTTAACTACACCTTTTTTGTACGTATTTACATCCGACTCGTAGAAGTCGTTTAAAATATACGGATTGGTATAATTGTCGTCGAGAATTGCAGTAATTTCGTGTCCTATGCCTGTCCCTACGGTATTAATTCCGCTTTCGTCTTCAAGCACTGCAATAAACCAAGGATTGGGGTCGGTTAAGCCGCCATCGACAAAGCGTAAATCGTTCATAAACAAACTGATATTAGGACCTGTGTTGTCGGTAATGTAAAAGTCGCTTTCGCCACCTATAAGCGGAGCAAAATTTCCCCAAGCATCATCGACAAAGTTAGTAGCGTAATAGCTTATTTTGCCGTAATCGATAGTGTAGTTAATATCTTTTGGCATTTGAAAAACCACTTCAAACAAACCGTTGGTAACCATTGCTTTACCCCTATATATAATATTGTTTGAAATTTGAAAACTTGTAGTAGCACCGCTGTCGTTGCCCAAAGTACGGGTAGTTGTAGGTTTGTCGTAAACGGTGGTGGTTATCACTCCGTTGTAGTCGTCGATAAGTCGGTTGTTGTGGTCAAAAATTCCACCTTTTATTTTTACTTCGTCAAATGCTTTAAGAGTGTCGGTATTAGTGGTGTCCTTATTGTTGATAGAAAGAGTTAAAACCTTATGATACGGCAAAGCCGCTTTTGTAGCCGGATCGCCTAACAGGACTATTTTTTTACTGTTTTCGCTGTAAAACTCTTCTTGTTTGGCGTGTTTGATATAATCGCCGAGTCTGAAAAAGTGAGCCGAGTCGGGGTCAAAAGCCTTTTGGAATAATTTAGTAATAAAAGCCAAATTTGGCGGTCCGAAAGTAGCTCTGGCTGTTGTAAACAACGCAACGCTGCCGCCATTAGCTTTGTTTATAAGAAGTTCGCCGGCTGAAACTATAGCGGGGTCGTCGTAGGGAGCAAAACTGCAAGTACCTGTAACAAATATTGGCAAGTTAAAGGTGTTTTCAAAGTTGTTTATATCGTCCATGGTAAGGACTTCCTCGTGAGCCCAACCTGTGTAACCGCCATGTCCCAAATAATTGATGAACAAACAACCTTTTTCCACATCTCTTGCTATGGCTTTGTTGACTTCGGGATACCTGCTACCGCTTGAATTTGATTCTTGTACGTAAGCATCTAAATAAATTTTATTGATATTTACATTTTTATTGATGGCATCTATAGCATTAACAATGTATTCCGAATCATTTATCAAAGCATTATCTTCTTCATCGTCGGCTACAAACGTAATTTTCGTACGCCAATTTTTCATGGTATTGGAGTCGGGCAGGTGGTAGTTGATAATTTTATTTACAACATTTTCGGCTTCAACAGTATTTTTAACCGGCAACCTGCCTATGCCAATATCAACGATATCGTTAACAGCATTGCCTTCGTTTTCGTCCATATATCCGAAAAAATCATCGGAAGCTATTGAGTTCAATGGGTCTAAAGATTCGGTAGTTTGATGGGTAGGCACAAAATTAGTGTTTGGCGAAATCCTATTTTTATAATCGTATGATGCATCTCCCATAAGAAGCAAATACTTAGGTCTTGTGTACTTGTTGCCACGCAGGTACAGCATTCTCACAAAATCTCTTATAGCTGCAACATCTTGCTTTCCACCCGAAAATTCGTTGTAAATTTTATCTAAAAGAACAACGTTGGCACTCAAATTAGAATAATTTCCGTGAAAAGATGCAAGCCTAACAGCCTGCTCGTAAAATATTTGCGGTGTTATTATCAGGTAATTAGCTGGACTTATACCGTGCAAATTCTGATTGTCAATCCTTTTTATGTTAGTGGGAGTTTCGGCTTTTACATACTCAAAAGCAATGTACTCGTGTAAAGTGTCAACCGAATTGTAAAACTCAATACTGTTGTTTTTGTGATGGCATTTCACTTCGCTACATGCAAATGGGTTGGTAATATCCCAAACCACAACATTGTCGTTTGTGCCGGATAATACGTATTTTGCTACTGTGTTTCTATTTATTGCCGAATAATTTCTAAAATCTAAGAGTGTGCCAAAATACTGTAGCTTGCACGTAGCATTAATATTTATGTAATCCAAATAGCCAATTGCATCAATATCGGGTTTGTTGTATTTCATTTCCAAATTGATATTATTGTCGGTATTTGAAATATCCCAAAATAAAGTGTTTTGCCTTGCAAGAAAAGTCCCGTAACCTCCGCCGATACCCATAATGTTAACTTGTTTAACATTATTGCCGACTTTAAGAGTAAAGTTGCTTGGAGTTAACGATTTTGCCGCTAACAAAACTTTCATTTTAACAGGTTTGCCTAAAATTCTGTTAGGAATGTTGAAGGGGTAATTTCTGGTATCAACCATATCAAACATATCGCCAAACCACCTTTTGCCCGATTTCCCCAAATTGAAATTTTCATCTTCAACAAATGCACGGTATTCGTACTCGTTAATAGTAATATTATTGATAGTGGGCAAATTTGTTTCGTCAATACTCAAAAGACTTCCCCTATCGGTAGTAAAAAAGTAATACGAAGTATCGGAATATAAGTTTTTTGTGTGAAGCCACATTCTGTTAACAGTGTCATAATTCCATGTGTTGGTACTGTTGGCATAAAACAAAATCATATCGCCTTCGTTAAAAGTGCCGTCTTCCAAACCAATAGCCTTTATTTTTATTTCTTCAAGGTCGTCAACACGTAAGTTACTATTGCTTTCGGGTAGCATTTGTATATTTCCCGAAAAAACACCTATTTTGTTTGTATTTAGGGTAAGCGGGTTTACGCCCAATGATGTAAGTGTTGAATAATTTATGGAATAAACGCCGTCTTTTGTTATGCCAATCTTGAACCACGTGCCTGTAGCTAATTTACTTTCGGATTTAAACAAATCGCTGTCTGTCTCCTGACTGTAGGAGTTGTTAATTCCCACTAAGGATATAATGAATAATATAGAAAGAAAGTAAAACAGCTTCATTAGTGCAAATTTAATGCAACGGTATTAACTATCAAAAAACGAGATTTTGTTTTTTATATTGTTTGATAAAATAAAATCTTGCAATAATTACATTAAATCGTCGTTTTCCGACAAATACCTTTGATTGCAAACATATTGTTGGCTTTTAAGTTGCGTGTTGCGTGTTACGGGTTACGTGGTAATTATCAATTAACAATTAGTAATTAATTAATAATTGCACCCCGAAGTTTCGGAGCTGAATGACAAAAGCCACCCATCACTAATCACCAACCACCAAAAAGCCAACAGCTAACGGCTAACAGCTAATAGCTAAGCATAAAAGACAAATATAGGATATAACATAAAAGGACGTTCTTTTTCTGACAGTAATAATATTAAATGCACCTAATAAACAATTATAATAAAAAAATAGTATTTTTGCTGACTAAAGTAATTCAAATGTACTTTAAGAAAGGGACTTTGGTTATAATTTTTTGCTTATTTGCTGTGTCGCAGATGGTTAAAGGACAAGATGTTGTTTATTCGCAGTATTACGGCAATCCTGTCTATCTGAATCCGTCTTTGGTTGGCAATAAGGTAAATCCGCGTTTGTCGCTTATTTATCGCAATCAGTGGCACAATATAAACAAAGGATATGTAAATTATGGAATTAGTTATGATCAACATGTAAGAAAAATGTCGGGTAGTTTTGGAGTTATATTAAACAATGATGTATACGGTGGCGGATTGTGCAGCAACTTTTCGGGTAGCATAATTTACGCTTTCCAAACCTACGTTTTTAATGACTTTACTGCTTCAATAGCGTTGCAATCGGGGTTTTTTCAACGAAGCATCAATACCGATAAACTAGTTTTCGGCGATCAAATAGTTCCGGGTTCGGGACAAGTTTTGCCGACAAATGAAGAAATTGACCGCAACAAAGTTTCGGATTTGGATTTCGCTACGGGCATTACAATAGGTTACAAACAAGACTATTACTTAGGTTTTGCGTTACATCATTTAACCAATCCCGATATTTCATTCATAGGCAACGATGCACACAAATTAAACACACGAATTACTTTGCACGCCGGAGCAATATTTGATATTGGATATTACAGTACATATCCGGCTGTCGGGTCAAAATCAATTTCTCCAAACGTATTGTTTGTTAAGCAAGGCGATTTTATGCAATTGAGTTTAGGAACATATTTTAATGTTTATCCCCTTACTGTCGGATTGTGGGGCAGGTACGCTTTCGACAATTTCGATGCTTTGGTAATGCAAATAGGAATTGAACAAAAAAAATATAAAATTGGATATAGTTTCGATTTCACTTTATCCAAACTGTCAATTAATTCGGGAGGTGCACACGAAATTTCATTTTCGTGGATTTTCCCTGTAATAAAAAATAATTTTAATCGTTATACAATAAATAACCCTGTTAATTAGTTATAAGCTAACAAAATCTAACTAAAATGCTAAAAAGTAAAATTTCAATCTTAATCATTGCAGGCATCTCAATGCTTTTGATGTCATCTTGCAGTTTGTTTAACAAAAAAGAAAAATCCAATACAACTGGGTGGAACTACAACGACCCCAAAAACGGAGGTTTTGAAGTGGCTGATTACAAAGAACCCATTACCGGACCAGGTTTGGTTTTTATTGAAGGTGGAACGTTTACAATGGGACGTATAGCCGACGACCCAATGTACGAATGGCATAATATACCAAGAAGAGTTACGGTTCCAAGTTTTTACATGGACGAAACCGAAGTAGCCAATGTTGATTATGTCGAGTATTTGTATTGGTTGGGACGCGTTTTCGGAGGAAGTTACCCCGAAGTGCTTCGCAAGGCATTACCCGATACACTCGTTTGGAGAGAAAAATTAGCGTATAACGAGCCCCTTGTAGAAACCTATCTTCGCCATCCGGCATACAAGAACTATCCGGTTGTGGGTGTTAGTTGGGTACAAGCCAATGACTACTGCATGTGGCGTACCGATAGGGTTAACGAAATGCTTTTGGTTGAAAAAGGTATACTTGATTTCGATCCTACTCAAAAAGATGAAAACAACTTTAACACCGAGGCATATCTCGTTGGACAATACAAAGGATTGGTTAACAAACCTTTGAAAGACTTAAATCCTAACGGAACAGGAGAAAGAGCAGTACGCATAGAAGACGGAATACTATTACCCAAGTATAGGCTCCCAACTGAGGCTGAATGGGAATATGCAGCATACGGACTTATAGGAAATACCCATTTAGAAAGAGTTGTTGAAAGAAAATTGTACCCATGGGGCGGAACAGTACTTCGTACCGATGAAAACAAATATTACGGTTCTTTTGTTGCTAACTTCAAGAGAGGAAAAGGTGACTACATGGGTGTTGCAGGCAACCTAAACGACGGAGCCGATATCACAGCCGAAGTTGGCTCATATTGGCCCAACGATTACGGCTTGTATAACATGGCAGGAAACGTTGCAGAATGGGTGCAAGACGTGTACCGTCAGCTTACTTTTGAAGACTTTGAGGATTTCTCACCATTCCGTGGAAACGTGTTTACAGCACGTGTAACCGATGCCGAAGGTTATGTTGTACCGGTTGACAGCTTAGGTAGAGTCAGATACCGCCCAATTACCGACGAAGAAGCTATGAACAGATTTAACTATCGTCGTGCTGATAATATTAACTATAAGGATGGAGATTATCAGTCGCAATTAGACGCAGATTGGTTAGCTGCCGCCGAATCGGAAGATATAGACCGAAATGAAGAAACATCTAAAATGTATAATTACGGAGTAACTACACTTATTTCCGACAGAACAAGAGTTGTTAAAGGTGGTTCGTGGAAAGACCCTGCATTTTATCTATCGCCATCAGCTCGTAGAGCATTAGACGAAAACATGTCGACCAACTACATAGGTTTCAGGTGTGCCATGGGGCGTGTAGGAAGCTCAAAATCAAGATAAAATAAAATTTAAAATCCCATTATTATGTTTATAATGGGATTTTTTTGTAACTTTGCAAAAAATAAAACCTATTTATCTTATTGATAAGTAGGTTATTTAATTAATTTTTAGCAATATGGATCAAGCTATTTCAAAAGTTATAGATTTAATAAATGGTGGTGCAATAGTTTCTACCGATTCGAGAAAAATTCAGAAAAATACCAACACAGTTTTTATTGCTCTAAAAGGTGAACATCATAATGGTAATACTTTTGCCAAACAAGCTATAAAAAAGGGTGCGATACTTGCTGTTATCGATAATCCTAAGTACGAAAATGAAAACACTCTGCTTGTTGATGACACTTTAGATTTTTTGCAAAAACTGTCTCTTGAATACCGCAAACAATTTGATGTAAAGGTAATTGCTATTACAGGTAGCAACGGTAAAACAACCACCAAAGATCTTATCAGAGATGTTTTAAGTAAGAAATACAAAGTTATTGCAACGCAAGGCAACTTAAACAATCATATTGGTCTACCGCTTACTTTATTGAATATAAAACCCGAACATGATTTTGCAATTATAGAAATGGGAGCAAGTCATCAGGGCGAAATAAGAACCCTTTGCGAAATTGCTTTGCCTAATTACGGACTTATTACAAATATTGGAAAAGCTCACTTAGAGGGTTTTGGCGGCTTCGACGGTGTTGTTAAAACCAAAAGCGAATTGTACGACTATATAAGAGACATTACAGGTAAAGTTTTTGTTCATAAAACCAATTCGCTACTTATGCAGCTAAGTCAGGGTATCGAACAAATACTTTATGGAGACCACGATTTGGAGGAAGAATTGAGATATTCGGGTGGCGAACACCATTTTTTACACTTTGAAACTGAAACGCCTAAGGCTGAGTACGAAATTAAAACCCAATTAGTTGGCGACTATAACTACGAAAACGTATTGGCTGCAATCAGCGTTGGCGAAACTTTTGATGTTGATACAAAAGACATTACGGAAGCTATTGCCGAATATCAGCCTTTGGATAAAAGGTCGCAGTGGTACGAAAGCGAAAAAAATAAAATTATAATCGATTACTACAATGCCAATCCTTCGAGCATGAGAGTGGCTATTGATAACTTTTTGAAATTGGAAACAGACAAAAAACTCATGATTTTGGGCGATATGCTCGAACTGGGCGATAGCAGTTCTCTTGAGCATCACGCTATTATCGATGCTATCAGAAATGTGTACAAATGTCGTATAATTTTGGTTGGAAAAGAGTTTTGGCGTGCCAACTCGGGTAGTTTTATGTGTTTTAAAGATATTGACGAAACTTTAGCATTTTTCTACCAAAATCCTGTAAACGACCATACAATATTAATAAAGGGTTCCAGAGGTATGAAAATGGAAAACTTGTTATCAGTTTTGTAAATTATCACAAACATTATATCTAACAATAAATATACGGTTTTAGGTGTTATGTCGGGCACGTCTGTCGACGGATTAGACCTTGCCCTAACAGAGTTTTACTACCGCAATTCAAAACTGAAATTTGAAATCATCAAAGCTCAAACCATTGATTACGATGAGTTGTGGCACGATAGATTAAAAAACTCACATTTACTTTCGGCTCCCGACCTAACTCAACTTCATGTAGATTTTGGCAAACACATAGGAAATTCCATCAATAATTTTTTGCAACAAACAGCTGTAAAACCGCAGCTTATATGCAGTCATGGACATACTGTATTTCATAATCCTGCTAATAGTTACACCTTGCAAATAGGCGATGGAGCTTCAATAGCAGCCGTTACACAAATTCCGGTAGTTTGCGACGTGCGCACATCAGATGTTGCATATGGCGGACAAGGTGCACCGCTAGTGCCAATAGGCGATAAGTTGCTATTTGGAGAATATGGTTTTTGCCTGAATATAGGCGGATTTTCAAACATCTCGTATACCCAAAATGACAAGACTATTGCCTTTGATATTGTTCCTTCAAATATAGTTCTAAATTATCTCACCAACTTTTTGAATTTACCTTACGATAAAGACGGCAATATTGCCAAAAGCGGAACAGTTGATGATGAATTACTACAAAAACTGAATAATTTAAGCTATTACAAAACAGAACCGCCTAAATCGCTTGGTAGAGAATGGGTTGATGGAAATGTACTTCCTATAATTAATTTGTCAGAGATTAGCATCACCGACAAAATAGCAACCTACACCGAGCATATTGCTATCCAGATTTCAAAGATTTTGAATAAACAGAACGAGAAGTGTTTGGTTACGGGTGGCGGAGCCTTTAACAAGCATTTGATAGAAAAAATAATGCAATATTCGGCAACCGAAGTAATTTTACCCGATAAAAATATTGTTAATTATAAAGAAGCACTTATTTTTGCATTGTTAGGTTTATTGCGATGGCAAGAAAAGCCAAATTGTTTACCTTCGGTAACGGGTGCAACTAAGGCGGCTATTGGCGGAGCAATGTACCTGCCGTAATCAAATTAGTTTGAGTTAAATACAATAAAAACGCAATTAATTAGTTTATATAAACAGCACATCAACAAACAGAACATATAAAAATCAAAAGATAATATTACTTTTTAAAAAAATAAGCACAAAATATGTTATTACAAATTGTTCAGCAACCAGGAATTATAAGCGATACGATTCAGCAAGGTCTATCGTCATTACCACAAGTAAACGCCCCGACTCATGTTTCACTTTCGTTGTGGGATTTGGCGCTAAAAGGCGGTGTTATAGTATTAATATTGGCACTTCTTTCGTTGTGGGCAATATATATCTTTATTGAAAGATACATTGCTATTAACAAAGCCAGTAAGCATGACGAAAATTTTATGAATAATATTCGCGATTTTGTCCACAATTCGCGCTTAGATAGTGCTTTGTCGTACTGCAAAAACAACGATACTACAATTTCTCGAATGATTGTAAAAGGCTTATCACGATTGGGTCGTCCGTTGGGAGATATTAGGGCAGCTATTGAAAACGTTGGCTCTCTTGAAGTAGGTCGTTTAGAAAAAAACGTTTCTATACTTGCTATGATTGCAGGAGGAGCTCCAATGCTTGGATTCCTTGGCACAGTTACAGGTATGGTTAGAGCTTTCTACGATATGTCTATGGCTGGCAACAATATTGATATACAGTTGCTGTCAACAGGTATTTATCAGGCATTGGTTACAACCGTTGCCGGACTAATAGTTGGGTTGTTAGCTTACTTTTGTTATAATATTTTGGTTTCCAGAATCCAGAAGGTAGTTAACAACTTAGAAAATCGTACAACAGAGTTTATGGACTTGCTTCACGAACCGGCAAAAAAATAAAAAATAAAAACTTACAAAATGGCTATAAAAACAAGAAATAAGGTTTCCGCCGAAATGAACATGTCTTCAATGGCAGACTTGGTTTTCCTTTTGCTCATATTTTTTATGCTCAGTTCAACATTGGTTAGTCCTAATGCTATCAAATTGTTGTTACCTTCGAGTAGTAGCAAGACAATGGCAAAGCAAACCACAACAGTATATATCAACGACACTTACGATTTCTTTGTAAATGAAACACCAGCCGACCCAAGCGGAAATATGGTCAATTTGTTAATTGAGTCGCTTGTGGGCGAAACCGAAGGCGTTGTGGTGCTTAGAGCCGACAAAACGGTTCCTGTGCAGTACGTTGTAAACGTTATTGATGTCGTCAACCAAATCAATCAGCTGCAAGGTACTAAACATAAAGTAATTTTGGCAACCAAACCAATAGACTAATACATTGTATTTATGATAAATATGGAAAATAACCGCGACAAAAAGAATAAGATAATAGCCTTATCGAGTTCGGTAGGGGTACACGTTCTTATTGTTTTAATTCTGTTATTTTCGGCTTTTAAAACTCCATTGCCTTTGCCTGGCGAAGAAGGTGTTGAGGTTAATTTAGGAACATCAGACCAAGGTTTTGGTTTGGTTCAGCCTGCACATTTGCAAGCGCAGTCGGCACAGGAAGCTTACCAACAAAGCTCCGGCAGTGATAATGAATACGTTACCACCGATGAAGAAACTGTTGCCATTGAACAACCTAAGCCTAAGGATAAAGATAAGGCACAACCCGAAACACCTAAAAAAGAAGTTACAAAAGCTGTTGAGCCTGAGCCGCAACCTGTTGTTAATCCTAATGCTTTGTACAAAGGAAAGCAAAGCACTCAAGGCAGTAGCGAAGGTGGCAGTCAGGGTATTGCAGGCGGCGTGGGCGACCAAGGCAGCATATACGGCACTCCCGGAAGTGATAATTATGTAGGAACAGGAGGTAGAGGTAGCGGCAGCGGAATTTCGTACGAATTGGGCGGGCGAGGAGCTACATCGCTTCCAAAACCGGTTTACAATTCGAGAGAACAAGGCAAAATTGTTGTTGCAATAAAAGTCAACAAAAACGGAGTTGTTACACACGCAGCCGCCGGAGCAAGAGGTACAACCATTTCGGAAATTACATTACGCAGAAATGCCGAGGAGGCAGCAAAACGAACAAAATTTGCTCCCGACCCTAACGCACCCGAAGAACAAAGAGGTACAATTACTTATGTGTTTGTCAAAACCAATTAAAAATATGCTATGCGAAGTCTGTTAATCATAGTTTTATCGGCTTTTGTCATTAGTTCTTGTGCCAAATTAAATCCCGATTACCCGTTTGTACCTAACGGTTATTTTTCCTATACTTCCGAACAAATTGCTTTACGACCTGTTTCGTCTGTTATTTACGAAAACAACCATTCGATATATTTTGCATCAACCAATGGCAGCGTTATATATTACGATGGCATTGTATGGAAAAATATAGCCGATGAGTCGGACAGGAGCGTTAATGAAATACTTAAAACACGCGATAATATTCTGTGGAAAGCCACAAATAAAGAATTAAGCTATTATCAAAACAACTTTTGGACTAACGTCTTACAAAATGCCGATGTTATTGATATTGAAGCAGAAGGCATTTCAAACTTATGGATTCTTACTTCCGATACGGTTAATCAGTTGTTGCATTACAATAATCAACGTATTGACACAATAAAACAAGCCAATAATTTAAAGCGTATTGCAGGAATAGCAACAGACAGCGACCATAAATTGTGGATAGCTTCGGCTAACAATGGATTGTTTTATACGATAGATGGCAACGAAATTATTAAATTTCAAAATCCGTACTTGCCACGAATAGAATTTACTTCTATTGCAACCGACGAAAATACAGTTTGGCTTGGCGACAACGAAGGCGTTATTTACAAAGTATGCAACAACGAAGTATACATTATACGCACAGGTTTAAACCAGCCGATTACTAAACTATATGCAACCGATGATAACAGCTTGTGGGCAATTGTTTCGCAAACAGGTTTAATCAGATATAAAGGTTCGGAAATACAACTTCTGAGCAAACAAGATTACAATTTCCCTTCAAATAATATTATTACCATTTCGCAAACCGATGCTTCTTCGCTATTAATAACCTTTGATAACGGCGAAATTTTCAACTTAGCATTTTGATATAAAAACTTTTTGTAAAAGAAGTTGCGTGGTGTCCCGAAGTTTCGGGATGGTGCGTGTTGCGGGGTCTATGTGCAATTAACAATGAACAATTAACAATGAGCAATTATTAATTGATAATTGATAATTGATAATTGCTCCACACCCACCACCCATCACCAACCACTATAAAATATTTATCGCCCAACAATAATTTATTACGAAATAATTAATAATAAAATATTGTGTTTTATATTTAAGAATGTTGTATTTTCGCAATGATAGAATTAAACTTATTATCAAAAACTCAATTAGTTTAAAATCAGCGTTTTGAACTTAATAAACAAACAATTTTATTAATCTAAAAAGATAAGCCTTATGAAAAGCACTAACATTTTAAAAACAAAAATTTCGAGATTAACCAATGTAATGTTACTCTTAGTATGCTCCCTATACGGTTTGAGCGTTGCTGCACAAAACAATTTTGAATTTAAAAAACCAACAAAGAAAAGTGCAAATACTGAATTGAAAAAATTTGTTGAGAAAAAATCCCACGCGGCAAATAAAATCAATTCATATACCAATTGGTGGGAACCGGATACAATATATACTTACGAAGATCCAAACATGATGCACAGAGAACTTCGTAGTTACAATCAAAATGCTTATATGCTGACGGAAGTGTACCAAGAATGGCGAAACAATGAATGGACAGACCTTAACAAAAACATTAATACTTACGATGCGAATAATAACTTGATAACAGAATTATGGCAAGATTGGATGAATAATAATTGGGTAAATACTGAAAAATATACATTTACCTACGATGCCAACAACAACATGCTGACAAGATTATGTCAAGGATGGAATATTGATGCTTGGGTTGACTTTGCTAAAACTACTTATACTTACGATGCCAACAATAATATGCTAACTGAATTGATTCAATTTTGGGAAGGTGCTTGGGTAAATTATGAAAAAATTACTAATACTTACGACGCAAACAATAATGTACTATCGATATTGTTTCAATTATGGGAAAATAATACTTGGATAAATGATTATATTATTACCGCTACTTACGATGCCAACAATAACTTGATAACGGCAATAAGTCAAGAATGGGGATACAATGCTTGGGAGAATGTTGAAAAAATTGATGCTACTTACGATGTAAATAACAATATGCTAACGTTATTGTACCAAGAATGGGCATATAATGCTTGGGTAAATTATGAGAAACACATTTACACTTACGATGCAAACAATAACAGGACGAGGGAATTAGTTCAAGCGTGGGAAGGTGCTTGGGTAAATGATTTTAATTACACTTATACTTACGACGAAAATAATAATTGTACATTAGCTGAAAGTAGTTACTGGATGGGTGATAATTGGCAACAAACTAATGGAGACCTGAGTTTGTTTTATAATAATATGAAAAGTGAGATATATTTCTTCTGTTACAAGATTACAGCCACTTATAAGCATTTTCTACTACTTGAAAATGAGCGTAAAGAACTGTCAAATATTTCAATTTATCCTAACCCAGCCAATAATAGTTTTGTTGTGGACGTAGAAGGTGAAACTACTGTGAAGCTGCACAATATGCTTGGAAAAGAAGTTTTATCTCAGAATGCGAACGGTAAAACTGTGATAAATATAGGTCATTTGCCAAATGGAGTTTATAATGTTCAAGTATTTTCAGGTGATAAAATTATAGGGTATAGTAAGGTTGTGAAACAATAATACTGTAGCACAATTCCGTTAGTTGAAAAGCAAGCTGTCCAAATAAATCAATAAAAAACAAACCTATGAAGAATACAAAAACTTTGAAAACAAAAATCACGAGAATAGCTAGTGTCGTGTTATTCTTAGTTTGTTCGTTGTACGGTTTGAATACTGCTGCACAAAGTAATTTTGAATTTAAAAAGCCAGTTATACCAAACGCAAATACTGAACAGCCAAAATTTTTCGAGAAAAACTCCCCTGCAGTAAACAAACACAAATCCAATATTGATTGGTGGGAACCGGATACAATGTACGTGTACAGACGTACAAACCAATTTGGAATACCATTATCGTTGGCTAGAGTATCTCGTAGTTATAACCAATATGGCTACCTGTTGATGGAATTGTGTCAATCATTACATAATAATGAGTGGGTAAATGATAGCAAACACACCTACACATACGATGCGAACAATAACTTGCTAACGTATTTGTATCAATACTGGAGCTATGAGACCAGTGCATGGTTATATTATTTTAAAACCAATTATACCTACGATGCGAACAATAACATGCTAACTAAATTGCATCAATTTTGGTTAAATAATGATTGGGTAAATAATTCAAAATATACTTATACTTACTATGCAGACAATAACATGCAAACGGAATTGTATCAAGGTTGGGAAAGTAATGCTTGGGAAAACGATAGTAAATATACTTTTACTTACGATGAAAACAATAACAATTTAATGAAATTAACTCAAGTATGGCAGAGTGGTGCTTGGGCAAATTATAAAAAAGATACTTGCACTTACGATGCGAACAATAATTTGTTAATGGAATTGGCTCAAACCTGGCAAAATGCTTGGGTAGATGATAAAAAAACCACTTATACTTACGATGCAAATAATAACATGCTAACGTATTTGTATCAATATAGGAATAATAATGCTTTGGTAAATTATCGGAAATATGTTTATACTTACGATGCAAGCAACAACATGCTAACTTCATTGTATCAAACATGGTATTGGGAAGACAATGATTGGGTAAATGAAAACTTATGTTCATATACTTACGATGCGAACAAAAATTTGCTAACGAGTTTGTTTCAAGAATGGGATTGGGGAAGTAAAGCATGGGTAAATCATGGTAAAGTTACCTACACCTACGATGCAAGCAATAACATGCTAGTGAAATTATATCAAATGTGGCAAGATACTTGGGTAAATTTTCACAGATATATTTATACTTACGATGCTAACAATAATTGTACAGTATCCGAAATGACCGAATGGGTAAATGAAAGTTGGCAATTATTCGATGGCAATTTGATATTATACTATAATAACATGAAAAGTAGTATAGAACAGCCAAATAGTTCTAGGGTTACAGCATCTTATAAGCATTTTAAAAAACTTGAAAATGAGCGTAAAGAGTTGCGAAATATTTCAATTTATCCCAACCCTACTAATAAGAGTTTTGTTGTGGACGTAGAAGGAGAAACGACTGTAAAGCTATACAACATGCTTGGAAAAGAAGTTCTATCTGAAAATGCAAACGGCAAAACAGTAATAAATATAAGCCATTTGCCAAATGGAGTTTATAATGTTCAGGTATTTGCAGGGAATAAAATTGTAGGATATAGTAAAGTTGTGAAACAATAATGCTGTAGCACAATTCTGTTAGTTGAAAAGCAAGCTGTCCAAATAAATCAATAAAAAACAAACCTATGAAGAATACAAAAACTTTGAAAACAAAAATCACGAGAATAGCTAATGTCGTATTATTCTTAGTTTGTTCATTGTACGGTTTGAATATTGCTGCACAAAGCAATTTTGAATTTAAAAAGCCAGTTATACCAAACGCAAATATTGAACAGCCAAATTTATTTGAAAAAACATCTCACGTAGTAAACAAACAAAAATCCAATATTGATTGGTGGGAACCGGATACTGTATATATTTATGAAACCCCGGACATGATACGTAGAGAAGTGTATAGTTATAACTCATACGGTTACAGGTTAACTAGGTTGTATCAAGAATGGCAAGATAATGAATGGATTAATAATGAGAAATACACTTATACTTACGATGCAAATAATAACCTGCTAACGGAATTGCGTCAAATATGGCTAAATAATGAACTGATGTACAATGCTAAGTACAGTTACACTTATAATGCAAGCAATAAGTTACTAACTAAATTGTACCAAGAATTGAAAAATAACACTTGGGAAAATCTATTTAAACATACTTATTCTTACAATACAAACAATAGAATCACAACAATATTGTCTCAAGAATGGAGAAATAATGCTTGGAAGAATACCACACTTCACACTTATACATACGATGCAAACAATAACAAACTAACTGAATTGTATCAATATTGGGAAAATAACGAGTGGGGAAATACTATCCAACTTAATTACACCTACGATGCAAATAATAACATAATAACATATTTGTATCAAGAGTGGAAATCTTTTTGTTGGTTAGATATGAGCCATTGTACTTATACTTACGATTCAAACAATAATAAGCTAACTGAATTATGGCAAATAAGGCAAAATGATAATTTGGAAAATTCTACCAAATATATTTATACTTACGATTCAAACAACAACATGCTAACTAAATTGCTTCAAGTATGGGGAAGCACTTGGGTAAATAAAAATAAATATACTTATACTTACGATGCTAATGATAATGCGTTAACTAGATTATATCAAGAATGGCAAAATAACGAATGTATAAATATTCGCAAAACAACTTATACTTACGATGCAAGCAGTAACTTGCTAACAAACTTGTATCAAATATGGCAAAATAACAATTGGGAGAGTGTTGATAAATCCACTTACACATACGATGCGTACAATAACATATTAGAAAAATTATATCAAAGATGGGAAGATGCATGGGTGGATTATAATAAATCCACTTATACATACGATGCAAATAATAATTGTACACTAACTGAAAGGAGCAAGTGGGTAAATAGTAGTTGGCAATTCGAAGATGGAACCTTGAACTTATTTTATAATAACATGAAAAGCAAGATGGATTTTTATTCTTGCCACAAGGTTACAGCCACTTATAAGCACATTCCGATACTTGAAATTACAGGCGAAGAGTTGCCAAATATTTCAATTTATCCTAACCCAACTAATAATAGTTTTGTTGTGGACGTAGAAGGTGAAACGACTGTGAAGCTGCACAATATGCTTGGAAAAGAAGTTCTATCTGAAAAAGCAAACGGCAAATCAGTAATAAATATAAGCCATTTGCCAAATGGAGTTTATAATGTTCAAGTATTTTCAGGTAATAAAATTGTAGGATATAGTAAGATTGTGAAACAATAATACCGGACATAGTGCGTTTGTTTCAATAAATAAAGCCAGTGAAATATTTTAGAATTTATATACTATTCTTTTTTTCAATAACCGCTATAGGTGGCAGTGCTCAGACTTTTAACAAAGTTTATTATCCTAAATTTGAGACTGAAAACGCTGAAGGTAAAAAGATAGGTATTTCCGTTTACAACAATAATTTTGTTAAGAACAACGAATATTTCGGCAATTTGAATTCCGGAATTACATATATAGGTTCTATACTAAAACCCGAAATTGTTTGGAAACCTGTACAAAATTTGAATTTTAAAGCAGGTTGGTACGGCAGATATTTTTATGGCAGCAACAAAATAGATGCTTCTGTTCCTATTATAAGCGTGAGTTACGAGTTTTTGAAAAACTTTACGCTAAATATTGGTGCTATAAACGGCGATTTGCGACACGAGTATTTGCAACCTTTGTACGGCATAGATAATTATTTTTGCAAAAAGCCGGAGTACGGAGTGCAACTTTTGTATAATTCCGAAAAATTTTACACCGATATCTTCATGGATTGGGAAAATTTTATTTACCCGGGCGATACCAATCAGGAAATTATTAATGGCGGACTTGTTGCAAAATACTTTCTTTTCGACAAAAAGCTGTCCGTAAATCTGCAAAGCGTACTAAGGCATTACGGCGGACAAGTAAATAACAGCAACTCGCTTGTTACATCGGCTGTAAATATTGCCAGCGGCTTGAATTACAGTCTGCAACTCGGCTCAAAATACTTAAAACAAATCGATTTAAGGGCTTG